>JAVHPP010000141.1:38736-76148 GCA_036170655.1 Candidatus Zixiibacteriota bacterium
CAAAAAAACCGCCCCGCTCGAAAGCGGGGCGGCGGGCACGATGTGAGCTTTGATTTGAAAAACACTTCCGACCCAGTACGATAAAGGCGTTTTAGAGCTACCGTGGGTATTTTGTCCTCGCTACCCCGCTTTGGGCGGGGGTCACGGCGAAGGACGCAACCCAGTGGGAGCGGCCTTCATTATAGAACCTGTTAAAGGTTTTTCAAATGCATCTCCCCATCGGCCATTCTCAAGATACGGGTTTCCATGCAAAGCGCAATCGATCCCGCCACTTGTTTTTATCGGACGCCATCGGTCCCGGATTGAGGAAAACCCGCGCAACTGCAGGTCAGAGGCGCATGATTCCCCGGTCTGTCCTCTTGGCGTCCGCCTCAGTCCTTGAACAAACCGTCAAAATCAGACTTCGATTTCTTCTTTGATTCATCTTTGCTGGCCCGTTTGGCAGCGCGGAAATAGTCACAGGCATTGGCGACTTCCTTGTCGGGCTGCAGTTCGGCCTGCGGTTCACGGCAATCATTGCGGATGCCGGGCCGGTAGAACTCGCAATTGCGGCAGCAGCGCAGATACGCCGCGCAATGCGGACACTCCGAGGTCCGCGTAATCAGATCCGGTTCGTCGTATGTTCGACCACAGGCCCAACAGGTTGCCACTGCCTGCTCCTCCCCCGTGTCACGCAGCGTGCGTTTTCACATCAGCAATAAGCAGGACCGTTGACAGAGGTCAAGAGTGAAGTCCGTCAGCATGTCTTACAGGCCCCATGTGCGCGTCTGCATCGCACAAACCAATTGACCCCATCGCTTCCTTCGCTCTTACTTTTCCGTGTGGAAGAACATCGGGCATTGCCATCGGTCTTTGCGTTGCGCCGTGAGATGGTTGACATCGGGCGGCGGATGTATGAGCGGGGGCTGATTGTGGCGGCCGAGGGGAACATCTCGGCGCGCCTGGCCGATGGGGCTGTCCTCGTCACCCCGGCGGGGATGTGCAAGGGGTTGATGAAGGCAGAGGATCTGGTGGTGGTCGATCGCGTCGGCGGCAAGCGCGCGGGAACGCACGAGCCTTCCAGCGAATTGAAGATGCACCTGGCGGCTCTCTCCGGACGTCCTGATGTCAATGGCTGCGTGCATGCGCACCCGCCATATGCGACCGCATTTGCCGTGGCCGGAATCCCTCTGGATGAATGTGTTCTGCCGGAGGTGATCGGAACGCTGGGATCTGTTCCGCTGGCGCCGTACGCGACGCCTTCGACCGCCGCGGTCGGAGAGTCGATTGCCAAGTACCTTGATCGGTTCGACGCGATCCTGCTGAAGAACCACGGGGTTTTGACCTTGGGCGTTGATTTGGAGTCGGCGTTTCGCAAGATGGAAACGGTCGAGCGTTTCGCACAGATTGTGCATCTGGCGCGGTCGCTGGGTAAAGTGGACACCCTTTCCCGCGACGAAGTTGAGGATATTTTACGTCTGTCGCCTGTGCTCTCATCACGATTCTCTCAGACAAAAGCGCCGGTTTGCGGGGATGGTGCCGTCGGACAGGAACGTGGACACGAATCAGGCGGGCAGACGTGACCATCTGTAGCGGGACGGTTTGAGCGAATGCCTGTCACACGTAAGATCTTCTTAGATCGGGCCGACCGTCTGCAGCGGATGCCGGTCGAGTCGGTGAGCGACTTGGATCGGATCGCCGCTCGTCTGCGCCGCCTCGGTGTCGGCCTCATCGATCTGTCGCGCGCCACGGCGACGTCGCCGCCGGTGACTCTGCCGTTCGATCTTGGTGAACGTGATGACGACTGGCGTCCAGCGCCGGATGAAGAAATGGCCCGGCTGACCGAGGCCGTTTCCGGGTGGTACGAGCGCCGCTTCGGCGTGCATCTCGATCCGCAGCATGAGTTGGCCGTTGTTCCCAATTCCGTCATGGGGCTTTCACTGCTCGCGCTGGCCTTCGTTGACTCGGGTGACATGGCGTTGCTGCCGGACCCGGGAGCGCCATTCTACCGTGGCGCTATTGCCTTGTGCGGCGCCGGCGTGATGCCGTACTACCTTCTGGAGCGAAACGATTTTCTCCCGAGTTTTGCCGGTCTCGAAGCGGCGCTGGCTGGACGCACCCGGCTCATGGTGATTTCCTACCCGCACAATCCGACCGCGGCCATGGCCGATCTGCCTGTGCTCACTCAGGCCGTGGGTTTCGCGCGCCGCCAGCGTGTGTTCATCGTGTACGACGCGGCGCTCACGCACGCTTTCCATGGTCCTGTGCGGCCGCACGGATTTCTGGAAGTGGCCGGTTCCCGTGGCGTTGGGGTTGAGATTTTCCCCATCGGGACGAGCTTCGGCGTGGACGATTTGTCGCTCGCCGTCGTAGCGGGCAATCGAGAGGCGGTCAGCGCCGTGACCTTCCTTATGCAAGCGTCACACCTGCGGCCTCTGATCCGAACGGTGCGTCTGGCCGTATCTGTCCTCGATCATGGCGAGTCGCTGATGGCCAGCCGGATGCAGCAACTCGAAGAGCCCCGGCGCATTTTGGCCGAGGCCTTCGGAGAGGCAGGGTGGATGCCACGGACATCGCCGGTCGCGCCATTCTTGTGGGCATCGGTACCAGCGGTGGTGGGGACGGAAGGATTTTGCCGCCGGCTTCTGCGTCGTACTGGTGTTCGGCTGAGTCCGGGCACTATCTTTGGTTCGCGCGGGGAGGGGTATGTACGCGTGGCGATTCCTCCCAGCGCCGACGTGGCCAGGACCGTGGCCGAACGGCTGTGTACCCACGGACACCTGTACCAGCGGCGCATTCCGCGTCGAAACCGTCTGAGCCGCCGCCGGGCGTCTCCGCGGCCGGCTGATGAAGCAGCCGATTGAGAGAGAGTTCTTCCCGTGGCCAAGATCCGTTTGCACAACATGACGTTTTATGGTTTTCACGGTGTTTCCAAGGCCGAGCGGGAGACCGGCCGTCGATTCGAAGTCGACTGTGAATTGGAATTGGACATTGCCAGCGCGGCACAAAGTGACAGGTTGAAAGACACGGTCAACTATACCAAGGTTTATGATACGGTTGAGCGCATCGTCCAGAGGGACAGGTACAACCTGCTGGAGAGCGTTGCCTCGCGCATCGCGGCGGAATTGGCGGCCCACTTTCGTGTCCGGCGCGTTCTGGTGCGCGTCCGCAAGCGAATTCCGCCCATCCCCGGGAATCTCGACTACATCGAAGTTGAGTTTGACTCGGCGGTAGATTCCCTGGAGGCCACATGATGCGCTTTCGCAGCACCTCATGGATAAGCCCCGCCGATGGGCGCGTTGGAAAAGCCTCACGGCTGCATCAGGGACAGGGAGAGGATGAGATTGCTTCGTCGGTCGCTCCGCCTACGGCGGAACTCTCTCCTCGCAATGACTGCCAAGACAATCGGATCGCCGTTGAGAAAATACAGTCATTGCGAGCGAAGCGAAGCAACCTCACCGCCACGAACTACGCGACGCGATCGACCGTGGGTTCTTCAACACGCCCTGATACGACGGGCGTAGTCTGACGACCGGAACGGAGTACTTATGCTTCATCACATCACCTACATCGGCGCCGGCTCGAATCAAGGGGGCCGTCTGGCCATGCTGGCGGGGGCGGCGCGCCACTTGTGCGAGTCCGCGGGTGTAAACGACATCATCAGTTCGCCGGTTTATGAGACGCGGGCTGTTGGCAACGCCGGTCCTGCACATTTTCTCAATGCTGTGTTTCAACTGACAGTCAGTCTTCCGCCGATGCAATTATTCCTGCGCTTGCAGGAGATCGAACTGACCATGGGGCGTTGTCCGCCGCGTGACGGGCCCCGTCCCATTGATTTGGATCTGTTGCTGTATGATGACCTCGTGCTCGAGAACGAGTTGCTTGTTATTCCGCATCCGCGTCTGGCGAGGCGCGCGTTTGTCCTTCAGCCGCTGGCGGACCTTGCGCCTTGTGTCTGTCATCCCGAATTGGGTTTGTCCATTGGCGAACTCCTGGCGGCGCTGCCCGTCCCCAATGAGATCATCAAACGATATGCCGATGCGACGGCCATTGCCGCCGTTGTGGCCGGGATCTGAGAAATGCCCCTTCCCGATCATCGCCTGATAGCCATCGAGGGTCTGCCGGGCTCCGGCCACAGCGAGTTTGCGGCGTGGATCGGCACACAGCCCGACTGGTTTGCCGAATTGGAGGCGGGCGATGACCAAATGCCGGCCATCGAGCGAAGTCCGCTCTCCTATGTTCTGCAGCGCCTGATCGCCCGCTACGAACGCCACCAGTCGCTGGTGGGGGCGGATCTGTTCCGGCATCGCATCGTGACCGACTACACATTCGCCACGCATGCTCTCTGGGCGCAGTCGCTCCTGTCCGATCACGAGTGGTTGTTGTATCAGAAGATTGCCACGGCGGTTATTCCTCCGCCCCTTCGTCCCGATCTGGTCGTGTATTTCCAGGCGCCGGAACGTCAGGTCACCGCCACTCTGCGGCACCGTCACAAGGCCGTGGATGCCGGACGCTGGCTGGATCTCTACCATGCCTACCAGCGCCATTTTTTCTCCTATGAGGATTCGCCGCTGATTGTCGTGCGCACGGACACGGCGCAATGGTTTGACGGCATTGGACCGCGTGAGGCGCTCTGGAAGAAGATTTTCACATATCCCGGTGGCAAGACGTACTTCGTTGGTGAATCTGGACTGTGGGATGGTGGGACACCCGCAGAGGATTGACCCGGCATTCAACACGATGGCTACCTCTGTCAAACCAGTCACAACCCGCGACTTTGTCCGGATGAAGGAATCCGGGCGAAAGATTGCCGTGTTGACGGCGTACGACTTCTCCACGGCACGGCTGGAGGATGAGGCAGGTATCGATGGTGTCCTTGTCGGCGATTCCGCGAACATGGTTTTCTATGGCGAGCCGACCACGCTTTCGATCACGGTGGACCAGATGATCTACCATACACGGGCGGTCGTGCGGGCGGTCAAACGGGCGCTCGTCATCGCCGACATGCCGTTCATGTCCTACCAGGTTACTGCCGAAGAGGCGTTGCACAATGCGGGACGGTTTCTCAAAGAGTCGGGCGCTGCTGCCGTGAAGCTGGAGGGTGGGCTGCCAATGGTGCCCACCGTACGACGTATCGTCGAGGCGGGTATTCCCGTTATGGGGCACATCGGTCTCACCCCTCAATCTGTCCACCGATTCGGGGGCTACGGGGTGCGTGGCCGGAGTGACACGGAGCGAACATTCCTGCAGGAATCCGCCCACGCGCTGTCGGATGCCGGGTGCTTTTCCATCGTGCTGGAGGCCATTCCCGCCGACCTGGCCACCGAGATCAGCCGTGCCATTCCGATCCCCACGATCGGCATCGGCGCCGGCGTCGGCTGCGATGGTCAGGTATTGGTCGTCAACGATTTGCTGGGTCTCTTTGAGGACTTCCAGCCCAAATTTGTGCGCCGTTATGCGCAACTGGCACAGGTCATGCGCGAAGCATTTGCCCGGTACCGCGATGATGTGCAACAGAGTGAATTCCCATCGCCGAACGAAGGGTATTAGGACGCGCCAGACCGCTTTTGGGTACTCTCTTTGCCGGATTCCACCATGCGTTCCATCCGATCCGTCGCAGGCGTTCGCCGAGTCATCTCGCAGTGGGGCCGACAGAGGCATTCGGTTGGTTTCGTACCGACCATGGGCGCGCTTCACGAAGGCCATCGTTCACTGATCCGGAAGTCACGCCGACTTTGTGATCGAACGGTTGTGTCGATCTTCGTCAATCCGACACAGTTTGGACCCGGTGAAGACTTCGAAGCCTATCCGAGGCCGTTCCGCAAGGACCTTGATGTCTGTCGTGAAGAAGGCGTCGATCTCGTCTTCGCACCGGCTCCGGTAACCATGTATGCAGAGGGGTTCTGCACCACCGTCAAGGTTGGCCCGCTGGGCCAGATTTGGGAGGGGAGAGTCCGTCCCGGTCATTTTGACGGCGTGGCGACCGTCGTCTTGAAGTTGCTCTCCATCGTGAAGCCCGACATGGCTGTTTTTGGGCAAAAAGACTACCAGCAGGTGGCGGTGATACGCCGTCTGGTGGCGGACTTTGCCCTTTCTGTCAGGATCGTTGTCGCCCCGACCGTGCGGGAGCGTGACGGTCTTGCACTGTCGTCGCGGAATGAGTATCTTGATACATTGTCCCGTCAAGCCGCACCAGGGCTTTACCGGGCTCTCAGTTGGGCACGGGACCAGGTGAGCCGGGGCAGATGCAGTGTAACGAGACTGGAACAACGAATGAGGCAGATGGTTGAGGATGGGGGTATGTTCAAACTTGATTATGCTGCCTTTTGTGACAAGGAGACGTTGAGACCCAAGCCGTCGCCCATACCGCCACTGGTCATTCTCATCGCGGCCACCTGTATGAGAAAGGGTCCCGCCTACAACCGTCGTTTCATCGACAATATCGTTCTCCCCTGACATCCGTTTGTCTCCGCAAGAGCGAGAGTCCCAGGCCCCATAGATCATGTTGATTCAAGTTTGCCGCGCGAAGATCCATCGGGCCCGTATCACGGATGCCAACCTTGACTACGAAGGGTCAATTTCCATCGGTCCGGAATTGCTCATGGCCTCTTCGATCCAGCGTTATGAGCGTGTGCAGGTGGTCAACGTCAATAACGGCGAACGGTTCGAGACCTACGTGATCGAAGGTGGCATTGGGGAAATCTGCCTGAACGGACCGGCGGCGCGTTTGGGGCAGGTCGGCGACTCGGTGATCATCATTGCATATGGCTACGTTGACTCGGGAGAAGCCGGCAAGATCAGACCGGTGATTGTCAAAGTAGACCAACAGAACCGTCCTCTGTCGTGACCTACGGCCTCGGCAGTCAATCTATGAATAAGACAGATCACTCCCAAGCGGAGTCGCGTGAGCCGGCGGTCGCCGTTATCTTAGCGGCGGGGCTGGGGAAGCGTATGGGGGCCGATCTTCCCAAGGTTCTGTTTCCTCTGAAAGGAAGGCCTTTAGTCAATTGGGTCGTCGAGGCCACATGCCAAGCCGGTATGGGCAGGATCATCGTTGTCATTGGATACAAAGGGGAGCTGGTCAAAGAAGCCTTGGCGGATGCTCCAGTCGAGTTTGTCTGGCAACATGAACGATTCGGCACTGGCCATGCTGTTCTGCAGACAGAGCCGCTGCTCGTGTCACATGGCGGCCCCGTTGTTATTTTGGCCGGGGATGTTCCTCTGATCCGACCGACAACCATCAGGGACCTGACCGAGGTTCAGCGATCGGCCAATGCTGCAGGGGTCGTTTTGACAGCCGCAGCGGAAGATCCAACGGGGTATGGCCGCATCGTTCGGCTGGCCAATGGTCAGATTGACCGCATCGTCGAAGACCGTGATGCAGATGATAACATCAAGAGAATCAAGGAGATAAATACGGGCACGTACTGTTTTTCGGCTCGCCCACTGTTTGCTGTTCTGCATCGTGTCGGAAAGGATAATGCTCAGGGCGAGTATTACTTGACGGATGCGATCGCTCTATTGCGGGGCAATGGGTTACCTGTCATTGCCCACAAGATCGATGACCCCGGTGAAGGTCTTGGAATCAACTCTCGTGAGCAGCTCTTGGCCCTTGAAAACAGAGCGTGAATTGGTGTCGGGGAATCATGCCCAGCAAGGTGTCGATGTTGGGAACACCACGCGGTTGCCGGGGTATCTATGTTGTGGGCTGTGCTGTAAGCGGATGTCATCAACGCGGCTCTCCCTGCCGATCAGACATGTGATCGTTTGAGATGAGATGGAGACAGCGCGTGCAACGTCAAGTTTTTGACTTGACAAACCTTTACGGGCGACCAATGATTACAACGGGTGGGCGTATTGGGTTTGACCTCCGTCGTTGTGTTGGGCTGGCCCATCCTGTTGGGTGGTGGATATGAAGCTGAGAGCCTTGCTTACAGTCGGTGCGGTATTGCTGGTCGTTGCGCCTGTCATGGCGTTGGCGCAGGTCAACGGCGGAAGCAGCCAGTCGTCAGTTGGAGTTCCACCATCAGGTATTTTGGGTGGGGCTGTCTCCAAGCCAGGACTTTCTCTTCTTGATCCATCCCGTTTCCACATGCGCAATTCTTACACGATGTCCTACTTTTCCAGCGGCGGGCGCCAGGGATCAGTCGGACTATACATGAGCACTTTGGAGTATCAGCTTTCCCGCCCGCTGACAGTCCGGATCGGTCTTGGGTACCTGCATCAGCCGTTGGGATTTGTAAAGAATATGGGGGGGCCGGGAGAGGGCCGCATCTTACCCAATGTGTCGCTCGACTTCCGGCCGTCAGACAAGTTCCATTTCATCCTGGATTTTCGAACGATACCGACGGGAGAGTATCGGAC
Organism: Candidatus Zixiibacteriota bacterium; assembly: GCA_036170655.1. Lineage (GTDB taxonomy): Bacteria > Zixibacteria > MSB-5A5 > WJJR01 > WJJR01 > JACRMA01. The sequence goes on from JAVHPP010000141.1 coordinate 47,080, forward strand.
GGGGTTTGGACAGGGGGGGTACAGTCCATATCCGGGAAGTCGTGATTATTGGGACTGGTGATGACCGGGTATGTTGACTGTCTCGTTACCGATTGACCTCTTGCTATTCTCCCGACATCGTTGAAGAAATTATGAGCACCCCCGCGCGACTGCGACGCGCCCGCCCTGCAAGTCCTTCTCGCTGGAAAGCGCGTTTATTGGACGCGGCGATCATATTGGCGACGGGCTTGGTTTGTTTATTTCTTTTTTCGTTAAGCACGCGGCTTGGTTATTCCCGTCCGGAAGTCAGGGAATCGCCGATTGTCGTGCGGACGCAGGTTCTCAACGCCTGTGGACGGCCCGGCTTGGCACGCCGCATTGCCGACATGATGGGAGAGCTGGAAGTTGGCCGGTTGCGGTTTGACGTGGTCGATGTCGGAAACTTTGAGCGTGCCGATGTGCGCCGCTCGCTCGTGATCAACCATCGTCTGTCCGATGAGCAAGTGCGCTCGGTGGTCAACGCCTTGCAGATTGGCCCGGTCGAAGTCACCGCGGCCGAGCACACATTCGATGATCTCGGCATGGATTTGACTCTGGTACTGGGATCTAATACACCCGACCTGCCGCTGGAGACACCGGCGACGGATCGCTGAGGCCTTACACCGCTTCCCAAGGAGGAATTCCGATTACACCGGCACGGCTGGCCTTGACCGCCGGGCAACTCGCCCGGGAGAAGAAGGCATTCTCAATCCGCATCCTCGATGTGCGCAAGTTGTCATCGATCACAGACTATTTCGTCATTTGTTCGGTCGACGCCGAAGTGCAGGCACGATCGGTCGCTGACCATGTCAGCGAGCAGCTACGGGAAAAGGGCGTTCAGACCTGGCACACCGAAGGGTATCGGGGAACCGGCTGGATCCTGCTGGACTTTGTCGATGTCATGGTTCACATTTTCATGCCGCCGATCAGAGAATTCTACGCGCTCGAGAAACTCTGGGGGGATGCACCCGTCAAAGAGCTTCCCGAAGAGGAATAGCGGCCGGGGAGACGGCATCCACCGCTCCTCTTGAATCGACCCGTCCAATTTAACCGCTAACAACTTCTCAAAACCATGAAGAATGGAGGTGTCCTTTGGACATCATCGAACTGAAATCGAAAACCATTGCCGAACTGCTGGAGATCGCCGAAGGACTGTCAATTCCGGGGGTTTCCGGTTTGAGAAAGCAGGAGCTGATCTTCAAAATTCTGGAGGCGAACACTGAAAAAGATGGCCTGATCTTTGCCGAAGGGGTGCTGGAGATTCTCGACGAGGGATATGGTTTCCTCCGATCCCCCGACTACTGCTATTTGCCCGGTCCCGATGACATCTATGTCTCTCCGTCTCAGATCAAGCGATTTGACTTGCGGACAGGAGATACGATCTCCGGCCAAGTCCGACCACCAAAGGAGTCGGAGCGTTACTTTGCGCTCCTCAAAATCGAGGCCGTCAACTTCGAGAATCCGGACGTTGCCAAGCACAAGACGCTCTTCGACAACCTGACGCCTCTCTATCCGCAGACGAAGTTCTCTCTCGAGCTCGATCCCAAGGACATCTCGACCCGGACAATCGATCTGCTCACGCCCATCGGGCGTGGTCAACGCGGTCTGATCACGTCACCGCCGAAGGCGGGCAAGACAATCCTCCTGCAGAAGATCGCCAATTCGATCAGCATCAACCATCCCGACGTCAAGTTGATCATTCTTCTGATCGACGAGCGGCCGGAGGAAGTGACCGACATGAAGCGTTCGGTGAAGGCCGAAGTGATCTCATCGACCTTCGATGAGCCGGCCGAGCGCCATGTCCAGGTTGCGGACATGGTGATCGAGCGGGCCAAACGGCTGGTGGAGCACAAGCACGATGTGGTAATCTTGCTGGATTCGATCACGCGCCTTGCGCGTGCGCACAACGCCGTTGTGCCCCACTCCGGGAAGATCCTGTCTGGCGGTGTCGATGCCAATGCGCTCCAGCGCCCCAAGCGTTTCTTCGGCGCGGCGCGCAACATCGAAGAGGGTGGATCGCTCACCATCGTGGCCACGGCGCTGATCGAAACCGGATCGCGGATGGACGAAGTCATCTTCGAGGAATTCAAAGGTACGGGTAATATGGAGTTGGTTCTGGACCGTCGGTTGTCCAACCGGCGCGTTTTCCCCGCGATCGATCTGAACCGGTCATCAACCCGAAAGGAAGAGTTGCTGCTGGACGAAGAGACACTGAGCAAGCTCTGGATCCTGCGTAAATTCCTTTCTGACATGAATCCAGTGGAAGCGATGGAGTTCTTCATTGATCGCATGTCCAAGACAAAAACCAACGAACAATTCCTGAATTCGATGAAGCGGTAAGCGCTCGCCAGCGATTCTCTTTCCCATTCAATTCAGCGTGTCCGAATGTTGCTTCCGGGCGAAGGCGGGCAGCGGGTCACACGGACCACATAGGAGGTCCAAGCGGCCTGTGTGCTCTGGGCGGAAGTGCTTGACCCGAAGGTCTTTCAGGAGCATTGATTGTCTCTGCTTGGGTGTTTATTCATCCGGTACGAAAGATGGCGACTGATACGCTGGACCCGAGGCCTCTTTTCTGGTGCCAACAGACTGCCGAGTGTGCCTTGTCCATGGCCAATAGCCAAGGCAGGTTGGCGAGGGCATATCTGTTCCTTGGTCCGGAAGGCGTGGGCAAGTGGGCGGCGGCGATCTGGGTGTCGCAGTGTCACTTGTGTTGCGCGGACACGCCGTCCCGGCCCTGCGGACGATGCGACGGCTGCCGTCGGGTGTTTGCGTGCACGCATCCCGATTGGCATGCGCTCTTTCCTGTCCGCAAGGCAACCGCCGAAGAAGATGCCGAGGCGTATCTCGCAGCGAAGCAGGCCGATCCATTTGCTGTCATCCGTTTCCCCAGCCGCCCGAACATCGGTATCGATCGCATTCGTGAGCTGGTCGGAGAATTGAATAAGACGTCGGTCGAGGGTGGCCCCAAGGTCGCAATCATCGTGTCAGCCGATCAAATGCTCGATGATGCGCAGTCCGCTCTCTTGAAGAGTATCGAAGAGCCGCCTCCGGGCGCGCATTTCATCCTCACCAGTTCTGACGCCAGCCGGATCCTGCCGACTGTGCGGTCACGGTGTCAGATCATCCGGTTCAGCCCGGCTGATTCCGCCGTTATCGCGGAGCGTCTGCGGCGAGAAAAGGGCGTTGATTCTGAAGGGGCGGACGAGGTCGCCGAATTATGCGGAGGGGGGTGGGGAACGGCGCTGCGTCTGGCCGAGGATGCTGCCCAAGAATGGCGCCGAACCGCAATGGCCTTTTGGGAAAAGGCCTTTCACGTCCCCCCGGGACTTCTCATGGATGAAATCGAACGGACTTTCCGACGGAAGGGACTGGACCACTTGCTCCAGGCGTTTGATGTCTGGGCGCTGCTTCTCCGGCGTGACTGCGCCCGCGCGGCAGGGCCACCGCCCATCTTGCTTCCACAGGACGGAGCCCCGATCCGTGATCTGGAGACCGGCTGGGCCTGCTGGCGCATCCTTCAGAACGGGCGTTCAACGCTCTGGGTCAACGTCTTGGATCGCACCGCCGTCAGCGGCACCTTTCTCACTCTGAGGAGTTATCTCGGCTGTGGATAAATAATGGCCAGGTGGGTCTTGGCTGTGAGTTGAAGTATCACTTGACTTGTTCCTACAAGACCAAAACATTGCTTGAGTGAATACTATGGGAAGCGCAGACGAGAGAACGGGTCCTGGCCCGATGGAGGAAGTTGTCCCCGATCATTCCGGGCAAGTCGGCGCAAATTCCCGGTTGTCCGAGTCTCCTTCCGCGCCGGAATCGTCCCCGGTGAAGGGCAGCGTTGCTCCTGTGTATCTGGTCGAGTTCAAGGGAGCACGCAAGGAGCATTATCGGGATCTGTACCACCTGCCAATTGCCATTGGCGATCATGTCATTGTCCAAGTCGAGCGAGGAGAGGATATCGGACGTGTGTCGCTGCAGGAAACAGAGGCACAAGCGGCCAAAGTCAAAGTCAAGCCGCTGCCGATTCTGAGGATCGCCGGTCCATCCGAACTGGAGCAGGCGGCGGCCAACCATCAGAAAGAGTATGAAGTCCGTCGTGTATGCCGTCAGATGATTGAGGAGCGCGGACTCAGAATGAAGGTTGTCGACGCCGAGTGGCAGTATGACGGTAACAAGGTCACCTTCTACTTCACGGCCGAAAAACGGGTCGACTTCCGCCAGCTCGTGAAGGATCTGGCGTCGGCGTATCGCACGCGCATTGAGTTGCGTCAGATCGGCGCCCGGGATGAGGCGCGGCGTGTGGGGGGCTTGGGAATCTGCGGCTACGAGCAATGCTGTACCATGTTTCTCAAGGAGTTCGAACCGATCACGACGCAGTTGGCGCGTGACCAGAGTCTGTCGTTGAATCCGGCCAAGATATCAGGGAATTGCGGACGGCTTCTCTGCTGTTTGCGTTACGAGAGCGGTTACTATCAGGAGGCGACCCGGCAGTATCCGAAAGTCGGTTCCGAATGGATCACCGAGGCGGGCCCCGGCACGGTCGACCGTGTGCAGATTCTCCACGAACAGATCGTCGTGCGCACACCGGACGGGCAGCAGCAGAAGATTCCCCTGCTGGAGATCAAGCGCGCAGAACAGAAGAAGAAATCGTGGTTCGACTGACCATCCACGTGCTTACACCTTTCTGATCCCGGTATGAGAGTGCGCCTCTGTCGTGCCTGTATCGCGGCAGCCGCCTTGGTTTCCGGCGGGATGCGCTCCGGATTGTCGCGGTCCCTTTCCATTTCATGGTGAGTCTCATGACTTCTGACCCCCGGCCCATCTATATCACAACCCCGATTTACTATGTGAATGACCGGCCGCACATCGGTCATGCCTACACAACGATTGCAGCCGATTTCCTGACCCGGGCCTTCCGTGTGCTGGGACGGCCGGCCTTTTTCCTGACTGGCACCGACGAGCATGGCGCCCGGATTGCGGAAGTGGCCGCCACTCATGGCATGACGCCGCAAGCCTGGTGCGATCAGCACAGCTCTTACTTTCGGCAAACTTGGGAGCGTCTCGATATTGCTTTTGACGGCTTCATCCGGACCACCGACGCGCGACACATCGCCGGAGTCAGCCGCGTGCTTGAGCGGCTCCATGCCGCAACAGGCCCGGATGGCCGCCCCGTTGTGTATTCCGGCGATTACACGGGGTGGTATTGTCTCGGTTGCGAAAAGTTCATCACTGAAAAGGAGCTGGTCGAGGGCCGTTGCCCATTGCATCCCGATCCCCCGCGGAGGGTGACGGAACGTAATTATTTCTTCCGCCTTTCCGCCTACCTGACCCTCGTGGAGAAAATGATTGTTGACGGGCAGATCACGATCCTGCCAGATGAGCGGCGTCGTGAAGTGCTGGGTCTGTTCAAGCAGGGGCTGGAGGATTTCTCGATTTCACGGGAGAAGGTCGACTGGGGCATTCCGCTGCCGTTTGATCCTTCTCAGAACGCGTACGTGTGGGTTGATGCCCTGCCCAACTACATCACGGCCATTGGCTATGCTGATGATCGGGACCGGTTCGCGCGGTGGTGGACCGGGGGTACGGTTCTCCACTTGATGGCGAAAGACATCTTGAAGTTCCACGCTATCTATTGGCCGGCCATGCTGATGGCCATGGGTGAGAAGGTTCCTGACCGGCTGTACATCCACGGGTATTTCACGGTCAATGGCCAGAAAATGAGCAAGTCGCTGCGCAACGCCATCGATCCCAACAACGTGGTCACCCAATTCGGCCCCGATGGAACCCGGCATCTGCTGATGACCCAGTTCCCGTTCGGACAGGATGGCGATGTGAAGGCAGAAGAGTTCGTCCGCCAGTACAATGCGGACCTGGCCAATGACCTGGGAAACCTTGTTTCGCGTGCGGTGGCACTCATCGAGCGGCATTTCAACGGCGCCAGGCCGCCTCTGGGGAATCGCGAACCGATCGACGAAAAACTGCGGGATACGGCGGCTGATGCCACCAAACGATTTGAGACCGCGGTGGAGCAGGTCGCTCCCAGCGAGGCAGTTGCTGCCGGGCTTGATCTGGCCCGCGCCACCAATCGTTACATGGAGCAAACCGCTCCATGGTCGCTGGCAAAGTCTGGGCAGACGGGACGTCTTGGCACCGTGCTCTGTTCCGCGGTGGAGGCAATCCGTGTGGCTGCCGTGATTCTCTCGCCGGATATTCCCCGTAAGTCACGGGATATCCTGCGGGCTTTGGGCTTCAGCGATCCGGATCGCGAGTTGACACCGCAGGGACTGCGGGGCTGGGACCGATGCCCCGGACCATTCCACCTCAGTGAAGGGATCTTCCCACGGATGGATAAGACACCTCAAGAATCGAAGGCCGACTCGACATCGGCGACTGCACCCGCGACTGCACCCGCGGCGGCCGAGAATGTCATCACAATCGATCAGTTCGCGCAAGCCAGGTTGCGGACCGCGCGGGTGTTGCGAGCCGAACCGGTGGAGGGGACATCCCGGCTGCTCAAGTTACAGATCGAAATCGAAGGAGCCGAACGCCAGATCGTGGCGGGTATCGCCGAACACTATCGTCCTGAGGACCTCGTGGGGAAGACGATCGTGGTGGTCAGCAATCTCCAGCCTGCGACCATCCGGGGGGTCACCTCCAACGGAATGCTGTTGGCCGCTTCCTTTGGGAAGACACTCCGACTGATCACCCCCGATGGTCCCATCGAGTCCGGCGCCCGAGTCGGATGATTCTCGTCCCTGACGGCCGCTGGTCGCCGTGGCCACAAAACAGTCATGACGGACTCGCACGCACACCTTGACCTCCCCGATTTTGATGCTGACCGGGAAGAGATCATCAGCCGCGCTGCCACGGCAGATGTCCATACCATTATCAACATTGCCACGGATTTTGAGTCCTGTGACCGTGTGCTGGCCTTGGCGGAATCTCACCCGCGATTGTACGCCGTCGTTGGGGTGCATCCTCACGATGCGGAGACGTGGGATGGCGACCGTTCCGTCGGGCGGCTCAAGGCACTGGCGAAGCACCCGAAGGTTGTGGGGATCGGTGAAATCGGACTCGACTACTTCCGCGATCATTCCCCGCGGCCCCGCCAGAAGGAGGCATTTATCGACCAGATCAGTGTCGCGCGTGATCTGGGCCTTCCTCTTGTCATCCACAACCGTGATGCTTTCGCGGACATCTTTGCACTTCTGCTGGGACACCGTGCGTACGACGTTGGCGGAGTGATGCACTGTTTTTCTGAAGGTCCCGAGGAGGCGCAAAAAACGGTCGATCTGGGGTTTCATATTTCGGTCAACGGCATCATGACGTACAAGAACAGCCGCATGGCGCTGGTTGGTCAGTCCTGCCAGTTGGATCGTCTCTTGCTGGAAACAGACTGCCCGTTTCTGGCCCCGCATCCATTCCGCGGGCAGCGGAATGAACCGGCCCATGTTGTTACGGTGGCGGATACGCTCGCACGCCTGCGCGAGTGCAGCGTGGCGGAAATTGCCAAGGCGACAGACGCGAACGCAGCGCGCCTGTTCCGTCTTCCGGCGGGCAACTGACCATCTGGAGATTGGCTGATGAGTTCGTTTGGACACCACCAAGACGGGTCGAAACCCAAACTCCGGGCGCGGCGGTCTCTATCGCAAAATTTTCTCGTTGACGGGACCGTCGGTGACCGGCTGGTCGCAGCACTGCCCCTTTCAAGGGGGGACACGGTCTACGAGATCGGCGCCGGCAAGGGGTTTCTGACCGAGCGGCTGGTGGCTGTCGGAGCCCATGTAATCGCGATTGAGAAAGACCGGCGGCTCTACGGAATGCTTCGCAAGAAATTTCCCGCTGATTCAAATGTTCGCATCTTTCATGCGGACATCCTCGATTTGCCTTCGGATGCCGAACCTCCCGCCGGTTGCTGGCTGCTTGGAAACCTGCCGTTCGGAATCGGACACGCCATCTTGCAGTGGATGTTTGACCGCCGTACCCGCTTCCGGGGCGCGGTGATTACCCTTCAGCGCGAGGTTATCCGCCGGTTGCTGGCCGAGCCGGGGACCAGGGACCGTTCCAGCGTCTCGGTCTGGTTCCAGGCGCGCGGCCACGGCCATGCCCTCTTTGACATTCCTCCCCGCGCCTTTGTGCCCCCGCCGCGAGTGACTTCGACCGTCATGTGGGCTGAGCTGGTCCCCGCCACTCCCGGCATTGAGTCGATTCCCGGAATCGAGTATATTGTCGAGCGCGCGTTCGCACAGAAACGGAAGGTTCTATCCAACAATCTGCGCGCCATGGGGCATCTGACGGCCGATGACTGGGACCGATTGCGTCAGCAATGCGGCGACCTGTTGCGCAAGCGTGCAGAGGAGTTGGCGGCGGACGACTTTGCCCGTCTGGCCCGGACGCTGGCGTTGGATAATGCTCTGTTTCGTTCTCCTGCTCCCGCTCGTTCTCCCGGGACTGATTCCCACTGCTGAGGGGTCATTAACCGGTCGTTCTGCTTTCTCCTCTTCGTATCGTACACGGACTTGGCTTGACTCTCTCCAGATTCAGGCGAAGACGCTTCTCGGATTGACGTGGAGCTTGTCCCAGCGGCTTGATCTCCTGCGCAAGCAGCTTTCCACGGGGCGTGATCTTCGCCAGCGGCAGTTTCATGCGTTGCTGACAGCCCAGTCGCCGAGGCGTTCACCCGTTGGCTGGAAAATCGATCTCGATGGCGATGAAAGTTCCATCACAGAATCTGTTGACCGGCGAACGCTGTGGTCGCGCTTTCTGGTGGGTGGAGGATGGTACCCGGGGAAGCAGGCGTACGTCGAGGCACAGGTTGGAGGAATTGCCTCCGCACACCGCGCCGGCGCCGGCCGGACCGACGACCAGGGACTTGCCCAACATCTGGGGCTGGAATGGAGCGGCGCAGGATTGCTGCCTGCCGGGGGATACCTGCGTTCTTCACTCACGCACGAGGGAGATGGTCGCGTCCGCATCCCCGCGCAAGATACCAGACTCGCCATCGGGACAGACTGGGCAGGGCCGACGGACTCCGTCACAACCGAATGGGCAGAGCAGTGGAGCAATGTGCGCTTCTTCCCCTCCCCGGATCGATTCGATGTGATCGGCCGACAACAACGCCGTAACCGAAGTGCGCAAGTTCAATGGCGGCATTCGCCGGCCGGACGTCGGCCGGGGTTCGATCATGACCGGGGCCTGACGGTCGGTTGGAATCTGGATGCCACGTACGGACTGAATCAGAATCTGTATGATGCCGCATTGCTTCCCGGACAGACGATGGCCTTCATTCCGGGAGACACACGCACCGTGCGGCGTGCCTATGGCGCAGGGACCGACGCACGCGGAGGACCGTGGGCGTTTTCTCTGGAGTACCACTATCGCTGGACTGAGGACCGCTTTGGCGAAGTGCGTCGCGATCAGACCGGGGAAACGGGGGAACTGAATAGCACAATGTCGGCGCGTGTTACATCAACTGATTCAACTGGTGTCCGCGCAATTTTCCGCGTCACATCTTACGCCGTTCCCGCCGACAGCGGGTTCTTCGATGACCGGGATGAAGCGGAGCGCGTGATCGAGGCGTTCTGGTGGCATCGGTTTTCGCCGGAACTGGCGCTCCGGCCCGTTTTGTCGTTCCAGCGTCAGCGCCAGATTTTCCTCTCCGAGCGGCGATCGGCTGACAACAACACGAACGATATCTATGTTCTGGCGCCAGCCGTCATTTGGAATCTGACCAGGGCCGTGATGCTGCAACAGACATTTGCCCTTCGTGCGCACTACCGCTCCTTTGATTTTGAACGCAAGGATCCGCTGGGACGGAGCACGCTCTTCCGGCGGGCCGAATCGGTGAGCGATGTCCGGATCGCACAGGTATCGGCCATGACATGGACCGTGCGATATACCTATCGTTATGAGGATTTTGGCGGGCTCTATGATCGGGGCGGGTGGGTCCAGGCCGTTGACTGGGATCGCCGCTCAAACTTGATCGATTTTCGTCTGCATTGGCGTCCCGGACTCGGGCTTTCATTCGAACCCGAGGTTGCGTTGGAATTCAAGCGGTCGTTCAACCACCGTCGCGAAGCCGACCGGATTCGGCGCATCCAGGACAACCCCTTTTGGCGACGGCAACTGGTCCTGCAAGCAGTCTGGGTATCACGATACGGGTACTGTGTGCGCCTGTCTCTGGCGCAACGCACCCAGGACCTGGGGCTGGGGAGGCGTGACTTGGATAATCGCTGGGAGTTCTCTCTGTCAAAGGGTGTCATGTGACGCGCCTCGTGCGGACAATGAGCTTGAGCGTCTGCCTTGTTCTGCTCTTGAACGGGTGCGCCAAAGACCCGTTTTCTACGCGGCGCCCCGACAAACCGCTGGGAAACGGGGGAACCTACCTGACGCCGGTCGATCCGCCGATCGCCGTTGATACCAACCTGTATCACGCCATGATCGAAAGGAATGCGGGGCACTATTTGCAAACGATGGCGGATTCGGTCGTATACGTTTTCGACTACGTTCTGGAGGGGCCGCCCGATTCTGCGCACAGTTGGGGGATCGGCGAGGAGAGCCGCATTGCGGGGAACATGTTTTCCGGAGTGTCCTCTATCGATGCGTTTTGGGAGCCGGTTACCGGACGCGTGGATCGCTTCGAAGACACAACAGCAATCCTGTATCGGACGTATCGGATTTCGGTCATGATGGCGAAATCAGACTCGGCTCTATCGCTTTCGTACCGGGGGGAGATGGCAGTTACCCTGCGGCGCAATGCGCTGGACTTATGGCTGATCGTGCGGTGGGAAGACCTGCACACGAGCGCGGGGTCGCCATCGTGGGCTGACTTGAAATCACGGTTCCGTTGAGATGTGGACTAAACGCGACTTTTCCCTCTGCACGGCCACGGCCCGCCGCGCGCTGCTATTCGCCGCTGGAATGGCGCTCGGCCTGGGATGCAGCAATCCCTTCTCGCCTCCGAATGTGGGGCCGCGAGGCGGCACTCCGATCAAACCGCTGTCATCGCCCGAAAACGTTCTGGCCAACCTCCAGTATGCCTACGAACAGCGCGACTATGATGTCTACGAGGCGCTGCTCGACCGCGATTTCGTCTTTGTGTACTTCGATCCCGAACGGGTCGAAGGAATCGAGACCGTGGTCGTGCCCAGAGACGGCCCCTCGGGAGACCTCGAACGAACACGGCGGCTTCTTCGCGTCTTTGACGAGATTCGTCTGGTGTTCTTCCACATATCGGAGCAGCCATCCGATACCACGGGGTCGCGCATACTCCAGATGCGGCGTGTCGCTTTCCAGCTGACGTTGCGCGATCTGGACGGCGATTTCGGATTTGAGTCGTTCGAAGCATCGGGCGATGCCTTGTTCTCGTTCGCACGTTCCTCGCAGGATGGCCAGTGGCGCATCGTCCGCTGGGAAGATCTGTCCAATCAGTAGCCGGGTTTTCTGCCAGTCATTCAGCATCTTTGCTGTGCAGTGGATGCGCAGTCTAAGGTGTTTCCTCTCTTGCACTTTACCAGCACCAAGAAACCCCGATGTCCCGGTTGCCATGTGTGCATGACATTGCAGTTTTGGGACGGGTTCAATGAAGCCCCTGTCGGGTTGTGACCCTGCACTTGTGGTTTTTGGCCGACTGCCGATAAGTCAAACAGGATAAGTTCGCTTCCCCGGACGGCGAGTGCGTCCGCCGGGTCGCGGAGTGTCTTCTTTGGTGAGCCTGCTGTGTGGGGCGTGAGAGCAAAGAGGAGAGAGCCATGGTGTTTAGCTCAGGCAGCCGAATCAGGGCCAGTGTTGCGGTGGTGGTCTTCCTGGTTCTGTCCACTGTGTATGTCGTTTATGCTGGAACCACGGGGAAGATTTCCGGGGTTGTCACCGACAAGGAAACTGGCGAGCCGATCGCCGGAGCCATAGTCGCCGTCGACGGCACAGATCTTAAGGCCTGTACCGGCGCGAACGGGAGCTATGTCATCCTCAATGTGCCTGTGGGACGACACACCTTGACGGCCACATTGCTGGGCGAGAAGGACAATCCGGCACCCACCGAACTGCTTCTCTTCCAGGCAATCGAAGTTCGTGATCTGAAGGTGTCGGTTGACCTGAACACCGAGCAGAATATCACGCTGTTCTCGACGCCTGTCGAGATGGGGACTATTGTCGTCATCGCCGAGCGGCCCCTTGTCCTCAAAGACCGTACCGCGTCGCTGCGTGTCGTCGAGTCGGACGAGATCAGCGCGCTGCCGACACGCGGCTACCGTGATCTATTGGCGCTCCAGCCCGGTGTCGTGATGCGCTCCGGCAATCTGCTCAACGTCCGCGGGGGGCGCACCTCGGAAGTTGCCTACTATGTTGATGGTTTTTCACAGCAGGACCCGCTGACCGGCGTCTCCTCGACTCAGATTAACAACAACGACTTGGACGAAGTGTCGATCACGACTGGCGGATTCAACGCAGAGTACGGGTGGGTTGCCTCGGGTGTTATCAATGTAACGACCAAAGAGGGTGGCGACCACCTGAGTGGCGCCATCGAAACGGTCACGGACAATTTCCACGGCAACAGCTATGACTACAATATCTACGACATGAGTGTGTCCGGCCCGCTGCGACCCTTGAGCGACCGCATGCGGTTCATCGTCTCCGGAGAGCGGCGCTGGCAGGGTGATCGCACGCCTTCGGCCACGGCCGGCGGTCCCTTGCCCGAAAATGGCTCCGGCGGCTGGACTTGGCGCGGCAAGTTCAACTGGAAACTGACCAACGCCACCGAACTGAAGCTGGGAGCGCTGACGTCCGCTGACGATTGGAAGACTTGGCGCAGAGACTGGCAATTCAACTTGGAACACGCGCCGCGCCTCGCTGATAGGAATAAATCCATCCACGCCACGCTCGAGCACATTGTCAGCCCGCTGACTTTCTACACGATGTCGGCCAACTACTTCTCCACCGAGCGGAAGCGCGGCGACGGCGTGTACTTTGACAACATCTGGGCGTATGGCCGCCCTTCCGGTAACCCCAACTTCGACGCCGAGAATCTATTTTACTCCTGGGACAACATCAATGGCCCCACGACGGTGGAGGATACTGTCATCGACGGGCGGAAATACGTTCTTCGCGGCGATGAGTCCAGCGTGTGGAGCAATTACCTTCACCGCCAGTCGTCTTACGTCGGATTGGACATGGACATGGTCAGCCAGGTCAATCCCCATCACGAGATACGCGGTGGCCTGGAATTCCAGCGTCATACCCTGCGGCGTTATCAGCACCTGACGGCGACCAGCGTCTATCAGGGGTATGGAGAGGGACAGCACGGCTTTGACGATGTTGACCGGTATGGATACAGCATCACTGGTGAGAAGCTGGAGAACGACGGACTTCAGGGCGCGAAGCACCCCGTGACGTTTGCCGCTTTTCTGCAGGACAAGTTCGAGCTGGATGGACTCGTGGTCAATGCCGGTTTGCGCTTCGATTATCTGAATGTCAATACGAAGCGTTTGCGTGATCAGACCGACCCGCTCGATCCTGACCATTACCTTGACAACCCGAATCATACCGATGAGCAGGCACAACTCGCCCAGCGTCTGGACCCGGGCGATCTGGCAAACAGCCAGGCGGAACTCGAATTGTCCCCCCGTCTGGGGGTCGCGTTTCCTATCACGGACCGGTCCGTGTTCCATGTGTCCTATGGACGGTTCATGCAGAGGCCCGACCTGCAGAATCTTTACGTGTCGTACCAATACCTGGAATACAAGATCAAGACTGGGGGGTACTTCTTCCCGTTCGGCAACCCCAATCTCAAACCGGAACGCACGACCGAGTATGAGGCCGGCTGGACACGGCAACTGGGTCTGCATTCGTCACTGATGCTGACAGCATACTATAAGGACGTGAAAGATCTGACCGAGATCGTCAATCAGCCGGCGAGCCCCAACGGCTTTGCCACCTACAGGAACGCCGATTTTGGCACCATCAAGGGGTTTGAAGCGACTTTTAATCTTCGCCGCACGCGTACCATCGGCCTGGTGGCGAGCTACACCCTGACGAACAGCACCGGGACCGGCTCCAGCGCCACCTCTCAAAGCAACATTGCGTGGCAGGGCGCCGACGCTCCCAAAACCGCCAACGCGCTCGACTACGATCAGCGCCACAAGCTGACCGCCGTGATCGACCTGCGTGCGAACGACAAGGAAGGTCCCAGAATCGCCGGTGCGCATGTGCTCGAAAACACCGGCCTTGACCTGACGTTTGTTGCGGGAAGCGGTTTTCCTTACACCCCGACGGAGATGAAAAACATCCTGACTCTGTCGGGAACACGTTCGAACAACACCGGGCCGATCAACTCACGTTACGGCCCATGGACCGCCCAACTGGATTTGAAGGCGACCAAGTCGTTCAAGTGGGGCGCGAGCCTGGTTGAATTCCAACTGTGGGTCATCAACCTGCTCGATCAGAAGAACGTGTTGCAAGTCTACTCGACATCCGGGCTGCCGAATTCAACCGGCTGGATGGAAACGGCGGAAGGCCGGACGTTCCTCAACAACAAGACGTTTTCCCTTCCGCATGATTCTTCCGGTCTGACGGGAGAAGAAAAATACAGCTTGCGCGAAAACGATCCGACGAACTACGGGCCGCCGCGTCAAATCCGGGCGGGGATCAAGGTCTCGTTCTAAGGCCTGCCGACTGATCAGGAGGGTGAGAAGTATGAACGTTTCGGTCAGAGCTACAGTGTGCGCCATGGGGATCGTGGCTCTTTGCGCGCCCGCACGCGCGGGGCTGTCACCGCGTCCCGTGGCCGGTCGTGTCCAGCCCGCCTCCATCGACAACACCGCGACCATCGGGGTCAATAACCTGCAGATGGTGGTCACCAATGTGGGATCGTTCGCCTATGATGCGACGAATCACTATGGCAAAGCCGATGGACTCTATTTCCCGCGCGGGACAAACAAGACCGTCATCTTTGCCAGCGGGTTGTGGGTCGGCGCCAGGATCAACGGCACACCCCGTGTGACGGTCGCCGAGTACTCTACGGAATACAGTCCCGGCGGGATGAGCAACGGGACCTTTGTCCCGGACGCGGGACGCTATCACGTTTACAAGATCAACCGCGGCGACAGCCGCGAGACCAACCCCGATTACGCAAATTGGCCGTTTGACGACGGCGCTCCGGCGTTGAAGAATGCCGCGGGGAGCGACTCCCTCGATGAGTTTGGGAACCGTATCCCCACGATTCTCGGCGACCAGTCCCTCTATGCCATTTACAACGATGCCGATCCGGGCGCGCACACGAATGGCGCCGGGCGCAGCGACCCGCTGGGCCTCGAAGTCCAGCAGTACGTGTTTGCCTTCGCCCGAGGCGGGGCCTTGGGCAACACCGTCTATCTCACCTTCAAGATTATCAACAAAGGACACGACACGCTGGAAGATACCTACGTCTCGCTCTGGTCTGATCCAGACGTCGGGAATGCCAGCGACGATCTGGTCGGGTGCGATACGCTGCTGTCTTTGGGATATGCCTATAATGACGGGCCCGATTATGTCTATGGTGCGGGTGCACCGGCGGTGGGGTTTGATTTCCTCGAGGGGCCGGTGGTGCCGGCTCCCGGCGATTCGGCGCTCCAGTTCGGGCGCTATATCCACGGCTTCCGCAATCTGCCGATGACCTCGTTCAACAAGTATGTCAACGGGACGGACCCCACCAATAAGATCGAATCCTACAACTATATGCGGGGGCTATGGGCCAATGGTGATTCGGTTACGGATGATGCGGGACAGGTGACGCCCTTCCAGGTCGCCGGCGATCCGGTTACGGAGGCGGGGTGGATTGATGTCAATGCCGGGGACCGCCGCTTCATGATGAGCTCCGGCCCGTTCACGATGGCCCCGGGTGACACACAAGAGGTGGTCGTGGCTGTCTTGGTCGGCCAGGGCGATGACCATCTGTCATCGATCACTGCGCTGAAGTCGGTCTCGTCCCAGGCGCAGGCCGTCTTCGATCTGAACTTCCAGATTCCGTTTCCCCCGCCACAGCCCCAAGTCTGGTACCAGCCCCTGGCCAATGACGTCGAGTTGATCTGGAGCACCGAGGCAGAAGGCGATGTGCAGGTCTCCGATGTGCTCCATCAACGATTCGTGATGGAGGGGTACAACGTCTACCAAGGCGAGTCGCAGGCCGGTCCGTGGAAGAAGATCGCCACGTTCGACGTGGATGATGACATCACCCGGATCTACAAGGATGAATTCGATCCCGCGATCGGCGCGGTGCAGCGGGTGATGATCGAATCCGGCGCCAACAGTGGATTGAAGAATCACCTCTCGATCAACACAGACCGAATCAAAGGCGGCGGGCTCATTAACCACCGTCCCTATTACTTTGCCGTCACCACCTATTCGTACGATACGCTCAATCTGACCGAATACAATCTGGGCAGCACCCTGCTGGGGCATCTCACCGAGGCGCTCGAGACCAGTCCGCAGGCGATCACGGTTGTCCCCAGTTCGGTGGCGCTCCAACTCGTCGATACCGCGCGTCATGTGTCGGGACAGAGCGAGGGGGCAGTTGTCATTCGCTATCTGGACCCGGCGAATGCCAGCGGACACGACTATGAGGTGACGTTCAACGAAGACCGCACCTGGAACCTGACCGATCTGACCGGTGGGACGACGGTTCTGGCCGATCAGGCCAACCAGAGCGGGGATTTCCTCTATCCCGTGACGGGCGGCATGATGGTCCAGACCATTGGTCCCGATCCCGACGTGAAGGATATCACTTGGGAAGGGCCGGCCCAGTGGGTGACGGGTGTTAACTGGGGCGGGAGGTTCTTCGGCGGCGGGATCGACATCGGCGCAAATTTCTGGGGTTCGTCCATCGAGGACCAGACCCAATTGGTCCCTGTGGAGCTGCGCTTTTCGAACACGAACAAGCAAAAGGCATATCGCTATCTCCGCGGCGCGAATCCCAACTACGCCTACCAGGACTATCGTGATGTTCCCCTGACCGCCTGGGACGTCTCGACGGAACCGCCACGGCAGTTGAACCTTTGCTTCATTGAGCAGTATGCGCTTTCCTCGGAAAACGGGACATGGTTGCCGCCGGATGATGATCCGGAGACAGGAGGACGCGAGTATCTCTTTGTGCTGAAGAGCGACTACGCGCCGACGCCGAATGAATTCTACACGACGCGGTCAATCCGCTTTGACGCGCCGGAGTTCGACGTGCTGTACGCTTGGTGGCCGGTTGTCGCCGCAGGGCACTCGTCGGCGGAATTGGCCGATGGCCAGATCATGCGGATCGCACTGAACAAGTACAACACGTCCGGCGATCACTTTGCTTTCACCGCCCCCCGTCCGGGTCAGGCGTCTGCGGAGGACGCAAGCGCGAAGCTGAAGAGCGTTCATCCGATCCCAAATCCGTACTTTCATACGACGGATCTTGAGCCGGGTCTCACCCAGCGTCAGATCAAGTTTGTCAATCTTCCGCCTATGGAAGCGACGCTGGAGATCTACAATCTTTCGGGCGATCTCATTCGCACAGTCCGGAAATCCGATCTGACGTCCGACGAAATTGACTGGGATGTCCTGACCACGAACGGCCTGCCACCCGCCAGCGGCATCTACATTTATCGAATCACGGTGCCGGGTTTAGGCGAGAAGGTCGGCAAGTTGGCGGTATTCACCGAAGTGGAGCAGTTGAAGATTTACTAATGCCGCGGGTATTCATTCGGCACTGACGGACCTGAATCTATCGGAGGTTGGAACCATGTGTACAGTTGCGAAGACCATCGCTCTTGTGGCCATCCTGCTTGCGCCGGCGTCCGCTGACGCGGGCGGCACCCGGCGAACAGGAACGGCCGGTGCGCTCGAACTGCTGATTCCCACGGATGCGCGCGGTGCGGCCATGGGGGGATCGGTGGTGGCGGCGACGGAAGGCGCCAATGCCTGGTTCTGGAATCCGGCCGGCGCGGCGGCGGTCGAGGGCACCGAAGTGGCGTTTGCGCATCGTGCCTATATCGCCGACATCTCCCTCGATCAACTTTCACTGGCTTACCACGCGGGGTCCATGGGTGTGATCGGGTTGTCTGCCAAAGTGCTCTCGACCGGAAACGAACTGGTGTACACCACAACCCAGCCAGAGGGAACCGGGGAGACATTCTCATCGTCCTTCGTTGTCGTGGGGGTGTCTTATGCCCGCACATTAACAGATCAGGTCTCCTTTGGCATAAACGGGAACTATGTGAGCGAACAGATCTTCCGTGAATCCGCGCATGGCGTGGCATTTGATCTGGGATTCATGTACCGGCCCTCTTTCCGGGGGGTGACTTTGGGCGTTTCCATCAAGAACTATGGCCCCAAGATGAAGTTCGACGGGCCGGATTTCGGGCACAACGTCGATGTCGGCAACAGCGCAGACAACTCTGGCCACACTGGCAGGACGCAGTCGGCATCGTTCGAACTCCCCTCATTCATCCAGTTGGGGATGGCGTGGGATGCCTTTTCACGTCCCCGGCAGCGGCTGCGTCTGACCGGGGTCTTCCAGTCGAATAGTTTCACAGAAGACGAATTTCGTGTGGGTTCCGAATGGTCTGTGTCGAATCAGTTGTTTCTGCGGGGGGGGTACGCCACCTCGACCCAGGAGAAGTATATCTACGGTTTCAGCGCCGGGGTCGGGTTGCGGATTCCGCTGGGCGGCGCTGAGACCGTGCTGGATTACACTTGGGTCGGCGCTGGCGTGTTCGATAGCAATCACTTTTTCTCAGTCAAACTGAGTTTCTAATGATCACCGGATGTCACAGGTGTGATCGCCCATGTCGCCGAACATGCCCCTTGGCGACCGTATGGCAAACGGGGCCAGAGACATTTCTCCGGATGACGGACGACTTGTGCAACGGACCAAACGGCAGAGCATGTCGGAGTCGATACCTACAGACGCAGCCGCACCGGCCCGCCCATGGCGGGTTGTGAGGCCGGTCTATCGATCATTTCTGTTCGGTCTCGCCATTGCCCTTGTTTGGGCGGGTGTTCGGCCGGAATCCGGTCATTCTGTTCCCAAGTCCGCACGGGTCAAGATTGCCGTCGTTAGGAGTCTCGACCTCCCAGAATACAATCAGGCCTTGGAAGGGTTTATTAGCGCGCTCCACGGGACCGGTTATGAGCCGGCCACATCGGTCATAACCTTGGGGAGCGGCGATGCCGCGATTGAATCCGCATTGCGCGTGGTCTCGGCCAGTCAGCCAGATCTGATTCTGGCGCTGGGGAGCCGTGCCTTGGTGGAGGTGTCGCGGCGCGAGAAAACCATCCCCGTTGTTTACTCCATGGTTCTCGAACCCCCTCCAGGCGCGTCCGGAACGGAGGCCCTGCCGTCACAGGATAACGTGACCGGCGCCACCCTGAACATCTCTCTCCTGGTCCAGATTCAGAAGCTCCGGCTGGTATTTCCGACGGCGAAACGGATTGGTGTGATTAGCGATCCCGCCCAGACGAAACGTCTGGTGGACTCCGCCGTCCATGTGGCCAAGGCATCCGGGATCAGCATTCGCGTGCAGTGGATCAAGAACGAGGGTGACATTCCCAGCGCCTTGCGCGCGCTGAGCGACTCAATCGACGTTTTCTGGATGCTGCCGGACCAAACCGTGCTGACCGCGCAGTCTTCGCGCTACATCATCTTTGAACTGATCAAAGCCGGGGTGCCGATCATGGGGTTGTCGTCTGCTTATGTGAAGGCGGGCGCTCTGATTGCGCTGGATTGCAACTACCGTGACGTCGGCCGGCAATCCGGTGAACTCGCGGTGCGCATTCTGGCGGGGCAGTCGCCCGCGCAGTTGCCGCCCACACAGCCGCGGCGATACACGCTGGCGGTCAATGCCAAGGTTCGTGAGCACATCCGGATTCCCGTTGACGAGGGCGTGGTGAGTGATACGGGCGTGACAACGTTCTGATAAGCGATCAGGGGACAAGAAGAGTGGTCAGAGGTATTTCCTCATTTCTCAAAGCCCGTATCGGCATTCAGCAGAAGGCCGTCATGGCCATTTCTGTCCTTCTCCTTACGCTTGTGGCTGCGCTTGTGGCGATCTCTATGAACAGCAATAGTCACGCCGTACGGACTGAACTGATGAAGCGTGGCCGCATGTCCACAGAAAATCTCGCTTACAATGCCGTCTATGCCACCCTTGTGGGGGACACGGCCGCGCTGGCTGGCTTTCTGGATGGAGTCATGGCCGAGCAAGAAGTGGTCTATGCGCTCATCCTCGATCCCAAGGGACAAGTGCTGGTGTCACGCGACCGTGCGTCGCGGAATGACTCTGGATACTCCGGGCTCCCAAAAGCGCCCGTTCCGGCCGGTCATGTCGATCTGGCCGCCATGCGCGACAGCGGCTCGTGCGCTGATTGCCACAACAAGACAGAAATCCAGGGTAGAAGTATTCTCGATTTTCGTGCCCCCATTGTGCTGGGAGAAGAGACCCGTGACAAAGGGGCGGTGGAACTCGACATCTACGCGATGCAGGGGCGCCGTGCCGCGTCCCACAGTGGGCGGGTTATTGGGGGGGCGCAGATCGGGATCACACTTCAGTTCATGGAAGCCCAGATCAGCGCGATGCGCTGGAGCCTGCTGAGCGTGGCCCTGGCACTGATTGTGCTGGCCTTGACCGTTACGGTGATCGCCGTCCGGCGTGCCCTGAAGCCGATTGATGCGCTGGTTGTCGCGACCGGAAAGGTGGCGGGTGGCGACTATGACTCGAAGGTCTGCGTTGATCGAGATGACGAGGTCGGCGATCTGGCCGCGTCATTCAACAAGATGACCGCCGATCTGGCGTCGGGGCGCACCGCTCTCGTTGAGAAACGGCTCCTTGAAGCGCTCGTGACCGAACTCAAAGAGACACAACAGCAACTGGTCCAGGCCGGAAAGATGGCCGCGGTGGGCCAGCTGGCTGCCGGCGTGGCACACGAAATCAATAATCCGCTGGCCGGCATCATGGGGTACTCGCAACTGGTGGTCGAAAAAATGCAGCACAAGCGCGACAGCGGGATCACGCCCGAGGAACTGCCGAAGTTCCTCTCTTATGTCGAGAACATGGAGCGCCAGAGCCAGCGCTGCAAACAAATCGTGCAGAATCTCCTCAAGTTTGCCCGCGCCTCATCGCAGGAAGAGTTGCAGGAAGTCAACTGCAACGTTGTGCTGCGGGAGACCATCTCATTCCTCGACCATCAGTTAGAAGTGAGTCAGGTCACCGTGGTGACGCGATTCGAGTCCGGTCTGCCCGCGATCCTGGGGCACGATGGCAAGCTGCAGCAGATATTCACCAACATCATCATCAACGCCATGCAGGCGGTCGGGAAGGCAGGGACCATCACGGTGACGACCCGCTCCGCGGAAGAGCGCGTCATCATCGAGATCCAAGACACTGGCGAGGGCATCCCTCCGGAGATTCAAGGCAAAATCTTCGAGCCCTTCTTCACAACCAAGGAAATCGGGCAGGGGACTGGTCTGGGGCTTTCGGTGACGTATGGCTTGGTTCAGGACTTGCACGGGGACATCGCTGTCCACAGCGAAGTGGGCCACGGAACGACATTTACGGTCAGCTTTCCCGTTTGCGGCAGCGGTCAGTCTGACGCTGATCGGCCCGATGGCACGGTTGCGAGCATGACGCCGAGCGACGCTGCAGAATCGTGCGGTTGACCGGCGCGGCGCGTGCGCCCGCCATGCCGCCTGTGATTCGCCATGCCCGGCTACGGTCACATCCTGATTGTTGATGACGAAGTCGTCATTCGTTCTCTGCTGAGTGAAATGTTGAGCGAGGATGGATTCTCCGTTGCCACTGCGGAAGACGGCAAGCGCGGCTTGGATTATGTCAACAATGGTCAGGTCGACCTGGTTATCTCTGATGTCCACATGCCGGTCATGGACGGCCCCGAACTGGTCGCCCGGCTGCACCAAATTGACCCCAACCTTCCGGTCATCATCCTGAACAGTATTCCGGAAGGCGATCCATCAAAGGGGATGGCCGGCCGTGCCATCACCTGCCTGGGAAAACCGTTCGATCTGCAGAAGCTTCGTGACGCCATCGTGCAGGTGGGGGTGGTCAAATCACCGGCAGGCCCAAGTGGCGGGTAAGGCTCGATCCTTCCGGATCGTGTCTCCGCATTGTTGCTGGGCGCACATGATCCTGTCATCTGGAATGATGGCTGGGGGATAGGGATTCGAACCCCAATACCGTGGTCCAGAGCCACGTGTCCTGCCGTTGGACGATCCCCCAGACGACCTGCGAAGAGGCCCCGTTTGCGGGGCAGAACTTGCCGAAGAAACTACCCGAACTGCCCGGAGTCAACCCCGCCGGCCAGCTCAGACCTGGGTCACTTGGTTTTCTTTGTCCCGGTCTTCCTGGTCGGTTTCCCTGCCGGTTTAGACTTGGCCGTGTCCTTGGGTTCAGTCGCTTTGGCCTTGGTCTTTGGCTTCGATTTGGCTGCCGCCCCAGTCTTCCGCGCGGGAGTTGGCTTCTTCCTTGCGGCGGGCTTGGGGACAGCTGCGGGTTCTGGTCTACGCTTCGGGATCACCGGTGGTTCGGTCAATTCTATTGGTGGTTTTGGGGCTCGTACCATCGGTGGCGATACCGGCTGCCTGGCGATTTGAGGTGGCGCAGCAGGCGGTACGGGCGAAGATATCGTGTCCGATGACGGTACTGATGTTGGCTGGCTTTCCGCCTCCGCCAGTTCTTTGCGTTTCTTCTTCAGTTTGTGGTAGAGTTGGTCTGATCGCTTCCGATCGATCAACCCTTCGAATGGGTGAGCGGCCATCTGCCGCTCCAATTCGACGATTTCCCGTTTCAGACGTTCAATATAGTCATTCATTTCTGCCTCCCAAGTGTCGGCGGCAAGATATGAGATTCTCGAATTGACGCAACAGTCAGTTGCTGAACAAGTGGTGGTGCGCCGGTTTGAGCGGCTTGGGGTGGGATATGGCCAAACCGCTTGACTTTACCGGCCGGTCCGGGCAACTTTTGATGTTTGGATTGAAGCCCAGATTCTCGCGTCCCGTATGAAATCCAGCACCGCCAGCAAACACGACCCCAGTGAGGTCGATCGCCAAGATCAGCGGGCCCTTTACTCTCACTTGATCAAGACCCGCCGTTTCGACGAGCGTTGCCGTCGTTTGTTTAAGCAAGGCCGTTTCCCCGGCACCTATTTCTCTGCAGTGGGACAGGAGGCGACGACCGTGGGGGCGGCCTATGGCCTGACGACCCATGATGTCATCGCCCCCTCACACCGTGAATTGGGCGCTTTTATCACCAAGGGGATGCCGTTGGTGGCTCTCTTGCGTCAGATGTACGCCCGGGCGGATTCGCCCGACAAGGGGAAGTCCCACCCGTGTCATTTCGGATACCCCGAACTGAACATTCTCACACCGGCATCCACGGTCGCGGGTCAAATTGTCTTGGGGACCGGGGCGGCGCTGGCCTTCAAGCTCCAGAAGAAGCCGCATGTCGCCCTTTCGTTCTTTGGCGAAGGTGGAACCTCGCGCGGGGCATTTCACGAGTCGCTGAATTTTGCGGGTGTCCATGATCTCCCGATTGTGTACATCTGCCAGAACAACCTCTGGGCCGAGTCGGTGCCGGCACGTCTCCAGAGCCGGATCGAACGTTTTTCCGACCGTGCGAAGGCGTATGGATTCGATGGGGTGACGATCGATGGGAATGATCTGCTCCTGGTCCATACCACGGCCCGTGCCGCCATCGCCAAAGCGCGCCGTGGGGGAGGGCCGACATTGATCGAATGCCTTACCTATCGCTGGTACGGTCATTCCGAGATCGACCCGGCCAACTATCGCACGGCCGAGGAACTCGAAACGTGGAAGAAGCGGGACCCGGTGACCCTCTTTGAGAAGCACCTCGAACAAGCCGGTGTCATGACGACCGGCGAACGCGCCGAAACGGTCGAGCGTGTGGATGCCGAGATCGAGGAGGCCATCCGGTTGGCGGAGGCGTCGCCACATCCCCGGCCGGAAGAAGCGCTCGATGACGTGTACTCGTTCTCTCCGGCAGCGAATTATCCGGATCCAGTTCAGCGGGGATTATGAACCCGGGCATCGTCATTCGTACTAAGGCCATGAAAGCCCATGCGATCGTCGGGGGGCACGGCCGTGCGCCCCGACAGTTCATCGTTCGCGCGCGTTCTCGGTGGTCGGGGTCGAGGTATCAATGAAGAACATCTCGTTCATCGAAGCGATCACCGAGGCCATGGCCGAGGAAATGCGGCGTGATAACCGTGTCTTTATCATGGGGGAGGATGTCGCAGTGTACGGTGGTGTCTTCAAAGCCACGAAGGGATTACTTGATGAGTTTGGTCCCCAGCGCGTGATCGATACACCGATCTCTGAGGAGTTCATTGTGGGTGGCGCAGTCGGGGCGGCGGCGCTGGGCATGCGACCGATCCCCGAAGTCCAGTTCTCCGATTTTGCCTCTTGTGGATTTGATCCGATCATCCAGCAAGCGGCCAAACTTCGATATCGTACGGGGGGAGGATGGACCTGTCCCCTCGTGATTCGCCTCTGTTGCGGTGGAGAGATCGGCGGTGGCCTTTATCACTCACAGACCAATGAGAATTGGTTTTTCGGGACCCCGGGGCTTGTCGTCGTCGCTCCCTCAACTCCCTATGACGCCAAAGGACTCCTGAAGGCCGCCGTGCGCGCCGACGATCCTGTTATTTTTCTCGAACACAAGAAGCTCTACCGCTGGGCACGCGCTGACATTCCCGAGGATGACTATACAGTCCCTCTTGGCAGGGCGGATATCAAGCGTGCCGGGTCACATTTGACGATTATCTGCTACCAGTTGATGGTGCATCGGGCGCTGGAGGCGGCCGAGCAGCTGGCCAAAGAGGGGATTGATGCCGAAGTGGTTGATTTGCGTACACTATTGCCATGGGATCAGGAATTGGTGCTCGAGTCTGTGCGTAAGACCGGGAAGGTTCTGATCGTGCACGAATCGCCTCGCACCGGCGGTGTCGGTGGCGAAATCGCCGCCACCATTATGGAGCAGGCGTTCGACGACTTGGATGCCCCTGTCAGCCGTCTGACTGGTCCCGATGTGCCCCCCATGCCATTTGCACCGGCGATGGAGGCGTACTACATGCCCGACGCCAGCAAAATCGCCGCCAAGGCCCGAGCACTGGCTGCGTATTAGAGGAACATCAGATACAAGTGACACTCAGGGACAGACCCGTAATAACTTGCTGAGGACTCAGAGATGCCGACTGCCATTGTAATTCCCCAGATGGGTGAGAGTGTGGTCGAAGGGACCGTCGGACACTGGCTCAAGTCCGAAGGGGATCCGATTGCCAAAGACGAGACGGTTGTCGAGATCCTGACCGACAAGATCAATGTCGAGTTGCCAGCCGCTGTCGCAGGGATCCTCGGCAAGATTCTTGTTCCTGAGGGCACCGTCGTCCCTGTCGGGGCCGAGATTGGCATCATCCTTGCCGCTGGGGAATTGCTTCCGTCCGGGACGGGTGCACTGTCGGCTACTGCTGTCGGATCCGGGGGCAATGGCGGCGCCGTGGCCGCAAAATCCCCGCTTCACGCAGCGATTGTTTCGGCACCAGGGCCATTGCCGGGCCAGACATCGATGGCGAACGAGGACAAGAAATCGTCGCCGGTCGTCCGTCGCCTGTTGCGAGAATACAATCTCGATCTTCGGGGTATCCCAGCGACCGGAGCCGGTGGACGTGTCACCAAACAGGATGTCCTCAACTATGTCCGGTCCGGTCAGGCGGTGGCCGCTTCCCCGGCACACGCTGGCGGGGCGCCAGTAGCCGTGACACCGTCTGCCGCCTACACGAATGTCCGTACCGTATCTGGTGACGAACCGGTGGAGCGCGAGCCGTTGGCGGGAGTGCGGAAAATCATCGCCGACCACATGGTCAAGAGCAAGCAGACCTCGCCCCACGTCATGTCCATGGACGAGGTCGACATGACCGAACTCGTGAGAGCCCGCGAGGCCAAGAAGGAACTCTGGAAAGTCGTCACCGGTGTGAACATCACGTACATGCCCTTCCTCATCAAGTCGGTGGTCGCGGCGTTGAAAGAATTCCCCAAGGTAAATGCGTCGGTGGAGGGCGATCAGATCGTTTATCGCAAGTACTATCACATGGGTGTCGCGGTGGCGCGGGATAACGGGCTCATTGTGCCCGTCATCAAGCATGCCGATCAGAAATCCATCGTCCAGATCGCCCGTGAGTTGGCCGACCTTGGTGACCGGGCCAGAAAGGACGCCCTGACGCTGCCTGAAGTCACCGGCTCGACATTCACGATCACCAACGCCGGAATGTTCGGCGCTCTGGCATCGACGCCGATCATCAATCAGCCGGAACTGGCCATCCTCGGTGTCCACAAGATTCAAGAGCGGCCGGTCGTCCGCGAGCATCAGATCGTCATCCGCAACATGATGTACCTGACGGTCTCATTCGATCACCGCATCATCGACGGCCATGTGGCTGTCCAATTCCTGCGCAGAGTCTGCGAGCGTTTGGAGGATCCGTACGAGTTGCTCCTGACCGTCGGCTGACCGCGAGGAATTGAAGGGAATTGCAGGGAATTGCAGGGGGCGGATGCCCCCTTTTCTTTGCGAACGGAGTTCATGGAGTGAAGCGGATGGCCAGATCATTGAGGACCGGAGAACATCGCCGCGTGCTTGGGCGCGCTCTCCAACTCCAGATCACCGACTGGGGGATGCTTCCCTACGGTGAGGCGCACAGGAGGCAATTGGCCGCAGTGGAAGCCCGTCTCTCCGGACGTTGTGGCGACACCCTGTTCTTGGTCGAGCACCCACACGTCTACACTCTTGGTCGTGGCACGACGGCTGATCGTTCCGGACTGCCACCGGTCCTATTCGGTGAACCTGTGGAAAGTGTCCGTGTGGAACGGGGAGGCAGTATCACGTACCACGGCCCCGGTCAGTTAGTGGCGTACCCTGTCGTGGATGTGAAACTGCTCACCGGCGACCTCCATCAGTTCCTGCGCTGGCTCGAGGAAGTGGTCATCCGGACAATTGCAGAGTGGGGAATCGAAGGGGAACACCACCCAAGCCACACCGGCGTCTGGGTGGAGGAACGCAAAGTTGCGTCCATCGGCGTGGCCGTGCGACGGTGGGTGTCCTATCACGGTGTTGCCCTCAACGTCTCAACCGATCTGAGGTACTTTGGATGCATTCACCCCTGTGGCTTGCCGTCGGCGGTGATGACATCGATGGAATCGCTGACCGGCGAGAGAATTGCGCTAAGCGACGTCAAAGTACGCCTGGTCAAGGTCTTTTCTTCGATGTATCACGAGGGAATTACACCGGCATCAATCCGCGGGGCCGAAACAGGGCCATCCGCGTAACACCGGGTCAGTGGCTGGTACTGCTCAGGACAACCGGGGTCCCCTGCTCGAAAGCATAGTATAAGATCTGCGCATCTTCCGGCGAGACCTGTATTTCGAGGATGCGGACCTTGGAGAGTGGACTCCACCGGCTTTTCCAATTGTACCATTTCTCGCTAAAGTCGATTGCGGCGTTGTGTCCGGCCTCCGTCATCACGCGCAGACGGAATCCGCCGGTCAACTCGATATCGAATCGCTCGGGCAACAATCGCTGAATTTGCACCGGATCAACTGAGGCGACTTCAGACACGATTCTGATCACCGTGTCCGAGATCTGCGCATGGCCCGCCCACACACGATGTCCCAGCGTCGTCTGCCATTGTAACGGGGTTTTCTCGCGCCAGTCCCGGGCGAAATCGGACATGTCGCCGGGATCGTCAAGGGGCATGAACTTCACCGTCACCAGAGGCAGCGTGCCGTACGAAATCTCAATGTTGTCCTGGCTGATGTTCAGCAGCGCGAAATAGATGGTATCGGTGGCGAAACAGGCGGGAATGCGTACGCCATTCTGATCTTTCGACCCGGCGGAAGGTGTTGTCCCTGCATGCGTGGCTGTGCTCAGCAGCGCTACGATCATGAACAGATGGAGTGTTTTCAAGGGCGCTTCAGCTCTCAGAAGATAACGACCGGAGTCCCTGCGGGTGCGGCGTCGTAGAGACGCTTGATGTCCTCGCTGCGCAGGCGCACACAGCCATGTGTGACCGCGACCCCGATCAGTCGCTCGTAGATGGTGCCGTGGATAAAGAAGCCGTTGCCGAATCCCACGGCATAGTCTCCCATGACATTGGGATCGAGGCGATCCGCTTCCTTCTTGGGGATCGGTTCCCCTTCCTCGATGAAGGCCCAGTCGGGTTTGCGCCACCAGGGATCGGTGATGCGTGAACCCACATGGAAGCGGCCTTTCGGGGTGTCGAAGCGCCAGACTCGTCCACCGCCGGTGTCGACCAGTTGCGAGCCCGTGCCTGTTGAGCAAAGAGCGCTGAACAGGACGCTGTCAGGTGTGCGCATATACAGTCGGTTGGTATGAGAATCGATAACGATATATTGATCTTTGGGGCGTCCCTTCTTCGGCGGGCGTTTCGCGGGCAACGTCAGGTTGGACGTCTCGGCGGAGCAGCCGCTGGTCTTCGACTGCAGTTTCTTCTGGGCTTGCAGGGCCAGCGAATCAATGCTGGGTGGTGCGTCGGTCCACTGAAATTCCGGCGGCGGGCGAAAGACGACCAGCACCGCCAGTGTGGCGGCGATCACCGCGAGAATCAGAATCAGAATCAGAATGCGCTTCATCTGGGCCACCCGTCACAACGGCGCACGATCGCAACCCGGTCTCCCACATCCATCAGGGCGATGACCCTGTCCATATCGTTATTTGCCAATGCCACGCAACCGCGCGTCCAGTCGAAGCCCTTGCCTCCCTGCCCGTGGATCTCAATGTCTCCGCCGATGCGGAAGTTGCGCGAAAGCTCGCCGTTCCGGCGGGCTTTCTCAAATCGCCGGCGGTCCTCCGCGTTGGGATAATCCAGCAAGAGAGCTTTATAGTATTTACTGCCGCTTGGCCGTCTCTTGATAACTGTGTAGACCCCTTCCGGTGTCGCCGCATCCCCTGCGTAGAGCTTCTCCCGCGCCGAGCGATACCCTAGTTCCACGGGGAAGATATCGACGATCT
>JAVHPP010000142.1:0-7887 GCA_036170655.1 Candidatus Zixiibacteriota bacterium
GTGACGTGCCCGGCGCTGTCGGTCGCCACGATGGCATCGCGGGACGCCTCGATCACGAGCCGCGAACGGCGCTCGCTGTCCCGCAGCGATTCCCGCGCCTCGTGGCTCGCGCTGATGTCCGTCATTAGACCGCGAAAGATGCGGACCGGACGGCCATCAACGATCGCCTGCCCTTCGAGCAGGCGGGCGCGATCATGAAGCCAGACAGCGCGGCCGTCGGCCGCCAGCATCCGGTAATCCAGCGCGACGTCCTTGCCTGCGATGCTCGCTTCGAGATAGGTCTGGACCGCCCGGCTGCGATCCACCGGGTGCAGATGCTTGACCCAGAACCCCGGTTCGGACAACCACTCTTCGCACGGATACCCGAGAATGGCTTCGGCCCGGTGATTGACAAACAGGAAACGCCACGAGCCGACTTCCGCTTCCCAGGCGATGCCGTCGATCTCGTCGACCAGATCGTGATAACGTTGCTCCGCGTGCAGGACCTGCTGAATGACACGGTTCCGGTTGCGAATGAGCGTGAGCGTGTTCTTATCAATAGAGACGTCTTCCGGCATCAGCGCAGCGGAACGGTCCCCGGCAACAAGTGTCTCTTCCGCGTGGACGAGCGCCCGGACCGGTTTCAGCGATGACCAGATGACCAGCATGGCGACGAAAAACGCGAACAAGATCGAGGCCCCGCCGAGGGCATACAACGTCTTCTTGAAGGGGATCGCGGCGGCCATAGCAGCATCATCATCGGTTTCCACCACGACCACCCAGTCCAGTTCCGGGATGGGCACGGCCGCGCCGAGCGCGACGGTGCCGCGCCGCAAGGGCGACGGGTAACTGCCGGCCCACACCCTGCCCGACCGGCGCGCAATCCGCACCGCCTTGGTGTCGATTGTCTGTCTGTGTATGGAATCGGTCATCATCTCGCCGCCGCGGCTGACGATATAGATGCGGGCACGAGAGACGACGGGGATGCGATCGTCTCCGTTCTGTCCGTCCGGGGATGGCGTCACTGTGATCGCGGCGACGACCCCGGGATCGATGCGCAGCCCCAGCACGCCGAGCAACGCGCCGTTGTCCGCGCTCTTGACCGGCGCGGCGAACACCCAGGAATGTCCCCCGATGACCGGATCGAAACGGACGTCGCTGACAAAGGCGGACTGGCTTCCTTTGGTGAAGTAGTCGCTGGCGGAGCAGTCGTTCCCGATGCGTCCCGCGACCGAGGAGGCGATGACCGCGCCCGCCGGATCGATGACGAACGTCTCGCGCGCGCTCGGAAAATACGCGCTGACCGCCGCCGAGAGAAATTGGCTCAGCGTATCCCGGCCTCCCGATGCGCGACCGGTGTTCAGCAGCAGATCCCGCAAACGGGGGTCTTGCGATGCTTGCGCGACCATGGAGCGAAGGTTGTGGACAAACCCGTTGATCTCGCGCCGGGCATCGGCGGCCTGGATCCGCAACATGCGGGCTGTTTCATCGTACGCCGACTGGCTGGCCCGGTTCGCGGCCACCCAGACAACCGCCGTGGCGGGAACGAGCGTCGCTCCCAGCAGGGCGAGTATCAGCCGCCGGGAGATTCTCCGGCATAGCGACGGGCTCTTTTCCATCATTGTGAGTCTCCCAAGCCCCTTGCCCTGGCCCGTCCTTGATGTGGCCGGGGCAGATTGACAAAAGCGCGGGACTTCCTGTATTCAGGTTTTCGGCGGAATTGGTGAATTCTTGAAGCGGGGGAGCGGATTCCGTATTGCCCGGCTCTGGCAATACCCCTATAATCGCCTCGGAGGGTGGGTTGTCCACAGGCAACCGGGGGGAAGATGATATGTCCCTGATCGATCTATTTCTGGCTGCGTTCCTGTTGTTCCTCGGCATACGCGGTTTCAAGCGCGGGTTTGTCAGCGAAGTCGTCGAGACCGTCGGTGTCTTCGCGGCCGCGCTGGTGTCATTCCGCCTGCTGCCCACGGTCGGCGGCTGGCTCGGCGTCACCGAGGGCGCGTCGCTGGGAAAGCAGGTGGCCGTCTGCATCGGCTTGTTCATCACGATCATGATCGTCATGACCCTGCTGGCGCGGCTCGTGCACCGGCTCTTCGAAGCCATTCATCTCGGTCCTTTGGATCACCTGCTGGGTGGGCTTCTGGGCTTGGTCAAAGGGGGATTGATAATCGCCGCGGTTGCTTGGGCGCTGGCTTGGGTCAGCAAGGACGGACGGGCCATGGTGGAGTCATCGCCCATCGCCCGGATCGATCTCTATTCCTACCAGTGGATCAGCCACTTCCTGCCGGAGGGCTGGGAAGACCGAGTGCGAAAAGCGATCCCCTGAATGACGTCTTTGCCCGTCCATGATGTCCACGTCGTCCATGCCGTCCACAGAAAACAGGGGCGGCCCGCTGCGGCCGCCCCTATCATCCACAATTGTCTTTGCCGCTCAACTGATTCCATACTTCGAGAAGTGCCAGATGGGGAACTCGACCGATCCATCATTTTTGACCGTGGACTGGGCTTGGACTTCCCACTGACCGGTGCTGGGATTGTACCAGTACAGCGTGAGGACGGTGCCCTTCGCGAGGTTCGTCGATAAGGTGAGAGTCGCTGCCTTCGTGAAGGCCAGCCCGTTGGGGCCGAAGTCGTACAACGTTACGGTTCCCCAAGGTGTGGGAAACTGCCAGGCCAAAGCGGTGATGCTCACGGATGCGTTCAGCGCGCCATTGGGAACGTGGAGACTGCTGCGCGCGCCACCCAGCGACAGGTTGATCGCTCCGCCGTCGCCGCCAACGAGGACCGAGTCGGTGTCAGACAGCAGGCTGCCGAGCAATTTGGCCATCGCCGCCGGGTCTTGCAACTGGGCGTCCCCGTATTGGATGGCGTCGCGGGAATTGTCCCCGACGGTGGGGGCCAATGGAGTGTTACTGCACCCGGGCACCATCAGCGCGACAGCCAGCGCCGCCACGCCAAGTCCCAGGACCGCAAAACTCTTTGAGATTCTCCGCATGTCTTTTCTCCTATCCAACGAGTTATCTGTTTCCGTGTTCGGTCTCCTCATCACGTCAGCCATCTCTGCAATATCCTTGCCCAGTGTGTGTTTCTTGTGGGCAGGATTGCAACGCAGGAATAGCCAAGGTCTTACGTAACCCATCAACCGCCGGTGGTCAGGACTTGCACACGAGGCGGCACAGGTGACCCGCCAAGGATGGGGATCAAATCCCATACACTGTTGGTCGAAGACCCGTCACGCCAGTGCCGGAAAGACGTCACAAGGTCGCGGCGCGTAGCACGGGCACAGCGTCCCACTTATCATTTGCCCCGAATTGCTGCCCCTGAAAGGGGCGTTCTATTTCAGCCCAGGGCGAAGCCCTGGGAACCCGGACCCAGAAAGTCTATTAGCCCTGAAAGGGCGGCCCGACCCGGTCATGGATCCGACTATATTGCGTTATTCACCGACTTGCTCTGTCAGATACGACTGGATGCTCATCTGGCGAATCTGATCCAGTTGCGCTTCGATCCAATCCACGTGATCTTCTTCGTCTTTGAGGATCGATTCCAATAACTCGCGGGTGCCGTTGTCCCCCAGGCTTACTGCTTCCTTGATGGCGGCGTTGTAACCGGCGATGGCCCCGACTTCCGCCTCGTGATCGATGGCGAACTGGGCCGCGACATCCGGTCCGATGCGGATTTCGTTGAGCCGGCTGACCGTTGGAATTCCTTCGAGAAAGAGAATCCGCGCGATCAGTTTCTCCGCGTGCTTCATCTCCTGGATGGCGCGCTTTTCGATGGCCTTGTGCAGGCGTTCGTACCGCCAATTGGCGCACATCTCCGCATGAAGCACATACTGATTGATCGCTGTCAGTTCGTCCGCAAGCATGGCGTTGAGCGTTCTCAGTACCTGGTCATTCCCCTTCATGGATTCCTCCTTGAGTGTTTATTGATTCATTGGATGAGACGTGTTCTCACACGTTATACCTTATACGTTTTCCAATCAATCCGCGATGCCAGCTCGCAGGCTTATCGTTTCTGATTTTGACAGGCGTGAGTGCGCGGCGCCGCACGCGCGACTGCCAATTCATCGTGCTGTGTCCGGGCGGTAAAACTTGTCCAGCAGCGCGAGGAGATCGGCGAGCGTCTTGTCTCCCAAGTGTCCGTCGAGAACCGAACGGCTGCTGTCGGGCGCCGTGATGATCTGTCCCTGATGGAAGAGAATCGTGACCGGGATGCCGGGAAGAGCGAACCGTTTACGGAAATGTTCGTTGCCCGCGGTCCCATCGATGTCTGCATATGCCCAACGAATGCCATTGTATTTGGGCATGGCTGCCGCGCTGTCGAAATCGGGGCGATACGCGCGCGAGTCGGGGCACCAGTACGTGGAGAAGTTCACCGCCAGCCATGGATTATTGGCGAGCAGGTGGTCGATGTTGTCCTCGACATACCGGTCGCTCCCCAACTTCGTCGTGTCGGCCGTTTCGCCGCGCACGTCGACAATGCGCGATTCACGGATGATGTCGCGGTACTTCTGGGCTTGCGCGCCCTGCATGGGAGTTAAGGCACAGACAGCCAATGCTCCCAGAACCGCTGTGATGAACTTCCGCTTCGTCCGCATGACCTCTGCTCCCTTGGCTACGGTTCGGGTGACATCTGTAGGAGCACGGCTTGCCGTGCCCGATCTATCTACGGTCACGCTCCCCCTGGCGGGCACGGCAAGCCGTGCCCATGCATTTGCGGAGTGTCTCAATATCTTCCGCAAGAGTCAATGAATTGTCCGCAGCACCGCCCGCACCGGTGATGCGTCCATGCCAGCCAGTTTGAGCGGCAAAGCGATCAATTCATAACGCCCCGGCGTGACATCCGTTAGTTGCAGATTCTCAAGGATGGCCACGCCCGCCTCCGCAAAAATCTTGTGAGACTCCAGCGTCTTCGAATCAGCCGGATCGACCGATGGTGTGTCGATTCCAACCAACCTCACGCCCAATGCGACCAGCGCTCTGGCCGCGGGAGGGGAGAAGTAAGAAAACGGACGGCCGGACCGGTCTGCCGTATCGGTTCCGGTCTTGAAAAGCAGACGTTCCGGCCTGTCGGCGGCAAGGGGCGGCACGTGCTGCGGCTCGATGCAGCGTGTGCCGCTGGCATCGATGACACGGGCGATGCCAATGTACGGTGTCAGACTCGCGTCGGCCGGCGAGCCGCCCTCCGCCAGAACATGCTGAGGGGCGTCGATATGCGTGCCGGTATGCAAACTCATAGTGATGCTGCCGACATTGCATATATCGCCCCGGTCGATGCGCGACACCCAGAATGTCTGAAACTCAGTGTCTCCGGGCCAGACGGTCATTCCGGGTGCGAGCGTCTCCGAAATGTCGATGATACGGCTCATGATCTGTTCTCTCTCGCAAGGTGTGCGACTGTTTGCACGTGACGAAGCGGCGACTTAGGGCGATGCTGCCGCCGCGTGTCCCGCCACATGCCCGCTCGACCACGCCCACTGGAAATTAAACCCGCCAATGCGCCCGTCAACGTCCAATATCTCGCCGCACAAATATAATCCCGGGATACGCCGTGATTGCATCGTGCGCGCGTCGATGTCATGCAGATCGATCCCTCCGGCGGTTGCCTCCGCATACTGGTAACCGCGTGAACCGGTCACGGGCAGAGGCAGCATCGTCAGGAGCCGCGCCAGCGCCTGTCTCCGTTCACGCGGGAGATGGGCCAGCGTCTCATCATCAGTGCATTCGGCGGCCATGGCTCGTGCCAGCCGTTCGGGGAGAACTTCGGTCAGCGCCGTGACGATGTGTTGACGCGGATGCGCGGCCGCCTCTTGCAAGAGCCAATGATCAGCGTCATCCATGATGCGGAAACGGGGGAGACCAAAGAAGACGGCAACTGGTAGTTCCGGTTGCTCCAGACGTGCTCGCAGCCAGTGACGCGACAGATCGAGCGCCGCCGGACCACTGATGCCAAAGTGGGCAAACAAGAGCGGTCCAGCGAGTTCCACGAGCAGACGCGGGGCGACCGTACCAGACGCGGTCGCCCGCGACTGATACAGCCGCAAGCGCGCATCGAGTGAAACGCCGCTGAATTCGGCGAAACGTCCGCCCAGACCGGCGCCTTGCCTCATGGTCAGCGGAGCCAGCGCCGGTGTCGTCGGCACGACGGTGTGGCCGAGCCGCCGCATAACCTCCAGCATCGCCCCGTCGCTTCCCGATTTTGGCAGCGATTTCCCTCCGGTTGCAACAATGACGCGCCGCGCACGAATGAGACGGCCATCGGCGCCGTGCGGAGCCGCCACCACCAGTTGAAAGCCGCCTTCAGCCGGACGCAGATCGGCGATACGCAGCGAAGTGACCAGTGTGACACCGAGTTGTTCCGTCCGGCGCAACAAGGCATCGAGCACGGTCTGCGCACGATCGGTGACGGGGAAGTATTTCTTCGACACCTCGAGCTTGAGGCGCACCCCCATGCCCGCGAACCACGCGATTGTCTGTCGCGTGTCAAACTTCTGCAGCGTCTTTTGGATGATCGTTCGCGGTCCACCCCAGAAGTCGTCCGGGACGGCATGCTCATTGGTGACATTGCAGCGCCCGCCGCCGCTGACGAGGATTTTCGCGCCGGGCTTCCGTGCGCTGTCCAGTAGGATGATGCGGCAACTGGATGCCGACCCCGCCTCGGCCGCTGCAATGGCGGCGGCGAGACCGGCAGCCCCAGCACCGATGATGGCAATGTCAGCGTCCATCAATTTGGCGTCATGCCTTGCACAGCGCCACAAACGGTTCAACGTCGGCTGTGGCGCGCGCCACCGCCGAATCCCAGAACTCGCGCCGCGTCAGATCGACACCCAAATGCTTCCGGGCAACATCTTCGGTCGTCATCCGCCCGGTGTCGGCGAGCAGCGCACGGTATCGCGGCGCGAACGTCGTCCCCTCTTTCAACGCGCGGTCATAGACACCTTTGGCGAAGAGGAATCCAAATGTGTAGGGAAAATTGTAAAACGGCGCGTCCGTGATAAAGAAGTGCAGCTTCGAGGCCCAAAACAGCGGGTGGTATCCCTCGCGCTCGTCGAGCAGACCGAAGAATGAATCGCGCTGCGCCCCGGTCATGATCTCGGACAATCGCTGCCGTTCCACGATGCCCTGTTTGCGTTCCTCGTAGAAACGGCAGTCGAACAGGTAGCGCGCGCGGATGTTGCAGAAGAAGGCCAGCGCGCTCTGCAGCCGCTGATCGAGAAGCGCCAGCTTTTCCTCACGATGGTCCGTGGCCGCCAGCGCGGCATCGGCGACACGCAGCTCGTTGAAGATCGAAGCGGTCTCGGCCAAGGTCATGGGGTAATGTTGCGCGAAGGGCGGGACATCTTTCAGGACGAACCCATGGTACGCATGGCCCAGCTCGTGCGCCAAGGTCGAGAGCGAGTCGTAGCTGTTCGCAAAGGTCATGAAGATGCGCGCCTGCTTCCGGATTGGCACCCGCGAGCACCATCCGCCATCCCGTTTTCCCGCGCGGTTCTCCGCTTCTACCCAGCGCTGGTCGATGACGCGACGCGAAAACTGTGCCATTTCTTCGGAGAAACTGCCAAGATGCTGGACGATGAAATCGCCTGCGTCCCGATACGTAAAGGTGCGGTCAGCCCGTCCGGTTGGCGCCTCCTGATCGTACCAGCAGAAGCGATCGATTCCCAGAAGCCGTTTCTTCGCGGTAATATACTCAGTGATTGTCCGGCCGCCTTCGGCGACCGCCGCCCACATGGCATCCAGCGTCTCCTGTTTCATGCGGCAGTGGAGGAGCGGCTCGTGAAGCGGTGAATCCCATTTTCGGCGGTGGTAGATCGACAGGCGGAACCCGGCCTGGGAGTTCAACGCCATCGCGGCCAGTTCCGCGCGTGACTGCCAAGCGTCTTCCAGCTTCCGAAACGCATCGCGG
>JAVHPP010000143.1:0-7884 GCA_036170655.1 Candidatus Zixiibacteriota bacterium
GCAATACGCCCTAAACCCTGTTCTATCCCCGTTTATTTCCTGCGCGCGCGGCCGGTGGGCCTTCCGGTTCTTTCATTGATTAGGTAGCGGGGGCAGGGTTGGGGAAGGGAGCCGGAGGCTAGTTCACGCCAAAGAAAGTAGCGTGGCACCTTTTTCTGCTCATAAGGTCTTGCTACTGAGACACCCGGAGAGGCGAAAAGGTTAATCAGGAAGGGCCGCAGGGGGGAAGAGGGGGTTCGGTGGCGGGGTCAGGCCACCGACGAATACACGCTCCCGCCTTCGCCTTGATAGCTCTCGAAGACGTGTTCAAACACGGCGGCAACCTTGCGCTGATAGATCTCCGGGGAATAGGCGCGTGGAAGTCCGTCATCCAGCGCATCCTCAATGGCCAGGCGCACCTGCGCCCGCGCTTGCGACTTCTGCCGCCAGTTCAACACCAGCGCCGCCTTGAGGCGCTCCAGTAACTGCCGCGCGACCTTCTTCACTTCCTCCCGTTCCTCGGTGCTAAGGTCAGGGCCGGGACGCGTCAGGATGTCGAAGACCGTCAGCTCTTCCTCGGTCAAATGCTCGCGCGCGTGGCGCTGTTGCTCGTCTGAGAGCGCGCGGCTGAGAGCCACCAGCTCGTTGAACAGATCTTCAATATTCCGGCTACCGGCATTGTAAGACTCGATGAGTTCCTCGAATTTCACGAGGTAATCGGTGCGCGTCTTGTTGAGGCGGATCAGCTTGTCGAGTTGGGCACGAATCGCGGCCTTGAGTTGTTCAAGCTCGATGTTCTTCGTTTTCGACTTCCCGAAACGTTTCGCCAGAGCCTCGAAATCAATTTTCGTGAGATCGATGACGCCGTAGCCTTCCTTGCTCTCCCTGATGGTGAAGCCATCGGCGGCGATGGATTCATCGAGCAGATGGTTCACGTCGGCAAGGATGCCGGAGATGTCCACCGGCCGACCTTCGCCCGTCTTTTCCCGAATCGAATCGGCAATCGTGCTGAGGCAGGAAATGCGGGCGACAAATTCCACCACGGCCGGGTCGGGCTTCACGGCCTGGAAGAGTATCCTCACGAGACGCTCGTGGGAGAGAAACTCCTTGCGCAGTGGGTCCGGTGAGATCAGCACCTCCACGGCCTCGCCGATGAGCTTCACTCGTTCGAAGTTTCCGGCGGCAGCCGCCTCGATGTTTTCGATCTTTACCCCTCGCTGTGTGCAGAAGGCGACGGCCTCCCCCACGGCTTTGCGGAGTTCCTCGACGAGTTTCAGCTTGTCCCGCACCGGCGTCGCGCCGCCTCGGCCTGTGGCGTAGATCGCCAGCGCCTTTTCGAGCGAGGCAAAAACGTTCGCGTAGTCCACGATCAGGCCGCTGTGCTTGCCGGGGAAGACACGGTTCGCGCGCGCGATGGTTTGCATCAGCGTGTGGTTCCGCATCGGCTTGTCGAGGTACACAGTCGAACAGCTCGGGACGTCGAATCCGGTCAGCCACATGGCGCAGAGGAAGACGAGCCGCAGCGGGTCTTTCGGGTCCTTGAACTTCTCGTCCAGCGCCTCGTCGTTCATCCGCTTCCGGTGCGAGACGATGTCGAGGCCGAGCTTCTTCATCAACTCGATCTCGTTCTGGCCGGACGAAACGATAAGCGCCATATCGGTGGTCTTCAGCGTTTCGAGTCGTTGCCGGAGTTCGCGAATATGGTCCGGGACAGACTTTGCACCGTACTTGGTCTGCTGCGCCAACTCCCCTTCCACCCGTGCCCGCTCGGCCTGCCAATGCTTCCGCACCTTGTCATACATCCGCAGCGCGGTCGCCTTGTCGATGGAGACGACCATCGCCTTGCCCTGGAAGCCGCGGCCGAGGAAATGCCGCACGATGTCCTTCGCCACCGTCTCCAACCGGTCGTCGCGGGTGATAAGATGGTATTGCCGGCCCAGCTCACGTTCCAGGCGCTTCTCCGCATCCTCATTCAGTTCGGCTTCTTCGATGAGAGCGTAGACATCCTCGTTGAGGTTCGGATTCTCCAGCCGAAGCTCGGGCGT
The DNA here is from genome assembly GCA_036170655.1 of Candidatus Zixiibacteriota bacterium. Taxonomy (GTDB): domain Bacteria; phylum Zixibacteria; class MSB-5A5; order WJJR01; family WJJR01; genus JACRMA01. Next base: position 2,025 of record JAVHPP010000143.1, read on the forward strand.
GCGATTCTCATAGAAGAGCGGGACGGTCGCGCCGTCCTCGGCGGACTGTTGGAAGTCATAGATCGAAACATAGTTGCCGAAGACATCGCGCGTGCGCTCCTCGCCGGCGATGAGCGGCGTGCCGGTGAAGGCGAGAAACAGCGCATTCGGCAGCGCGGTGCGCATATTCAGTGCGAGCGTGTCGTATTGGCTGCGGTGCGCTTCGTCGGTCAGCACAATCACGTCGGGCCGGTCGCAGAGCAGCTCGGTGGTCTGGAACTTATGGATGAGCGTGAAGACGTAGCGATGGTTCTCGCGCAGCAGGTCGCGCAGGTTCGCGCCGCTCTGCGCGTGGCAGACCTGGCTCTCCGTCTCGCTCACTGCCCCACAGGCCTTGAAGGTCTTCGCGATCTGGTCATCCAATTCCACACGATCTGTCACAACCACGAACGTCCAGTTCCCAGGGACCTTTCGCAGGATTTTTTGCGCAAAGAACACCATCGCAAGGCTCTTGCCCGATCCCTGCGTCTGCCAGAACACGCCCCCGCGTCCGTGACCCGACTGCCGGGCAGCGAGCATCGAAGCGATGGCGTTGTTTACGCCAAGGAACTGGTGATTCTGCCCGAGCACCTTCACCAGCCCGGCTTTGTGCTCGGAGAAGAGCGTGAAATTCTCCGCCAGGTCGAGCAGGCGCGCTGGCGCGCACGTGCCGCGAATCATCACTTCCAGCGACACGCGACGCGGCTCGTCCTCGCGCTCCACACGCTTCCACTCGAAGAACCGTTCCCAATCCGCCGTGAGCGAACCCACGCGGCTATCGGCGCCGTTGGAGGCGATGAGCAGCGCGTTGAACCAGAACAAGGCAGGGATGCCGTTCTGCGGATGTTTGTAGCTGGTCAGGTTGTCGTCGAACGCCTGCTTGGCGGGAACACCGGGCTTCTTCAACTCCACAACCACCAGGGGGAGGCCATTCACGAAGCCAACCAAATCCGGTCGGCAGGTGTAGAGCGTGCCGGTCACGCTGAACTGGCTGACGAGCAGGAAGTCGTTCGCCGCCGGGTTCTGCCAATCCACCACCCGCACCCGCTCGGTCTTCTGACCGCCGCGCTCGCGGTCGGGTACGGAGACTTTGAGGCCCTCCTTGAGCAGGGCGTAAATGTCGCGGTTCGCTGCTGCGAGACTCATCGCCGAGCGGTCGCGCGTCAGCTCATCCACCGCCGCGGAAATCGCCTCTCGCGCCAGAGCAGGATTCAGCCGCTCCAGCGCCGAGCGCAATCGCGGCCCCAACACCACCTCCCCTTTCGTCTCCCGCCCCAGCGTTCCGCCAGCGCCAAAGACCTCTTCCATCACCGACACCGTCTGCCAGCCCAGCGCAGCGAAAAGCCGGATGGCGGGCTGCTCGACGAGTTGGTCTTCGGTGTAGGGGTTGGTGCTCATGGATGAGACTTGATCAATTTGCGCTTGTCCAGGCGTCGGGCGAGCGCTGCACTTTGGGGACGGGAATACATTGCTGACAAATTACTCAATGCGTTGAGATAATTTACTCAACGATCTGAGTAAACTGAGATCGGCCAGGAGTTTCATTCAGGCCACCCGCTCGGCGAGCGAGACCTGCCCCGAAAGCAGCCGCGGCAGCAGCAGGTCGCGGGTGCGGCGGAGAATGGCGATTGTTGAGTCGAGCTGAACGACCCGTCGTATCATCGGCTCTGCGAGAGTTGCGAAACGCTTGCGCAGCTCTCGTGGTGGCCGGGCAAACTCCATTTTCGATGCCAGGACGGGGCTGAGGTTCTGCTGAGCAACACCGTTGGAAAGCTGCTCTAGTTTCACTCGCGTTTCTGGCTCGCGGAACATGCAGTAGGTCAGCGCCCAATCTGCGGCGTCAGTCGGTGCCAACTTGGCTACGCGTTGGTTGAGGAGGAACGGGCCATCGTAAACCAGACACACTCGGCCCACATTGCCCGTCAGAGATAGCAGGATGTCGCCATCTTTGAGCATACAATGCGGAGGCAGCTTTTCGGGAATCTCGTTTATCCGGCTATCGCACTCTGGATTGAACGAGCCATCCTGTACGTTTCTGATAGTTACCAATCGATGCTCGCCATCCACAGAGAATGTTCCGCTCTTGAAGGCGAAGCCTGATTTAAACTGAATGAAATCGCCGAGCGTGCCGATCTCCCAGTCTTGGGGGATGAGGCCGAAGGGGGAAGCGACGCGGGGGACGGTTTCGTGGCCGAGGAAGCGGAAGAGGACGAACCACTCGCGGTAGAGGGATCGGGCCATCTCTTCAAGAATCTTGATCCGCCGCTGGTTGTTCTCTATCAGCTCGTCATAGGCCGACAGGATACCCGCGATCCGATGTTGGATAGGAAGCGGGGGCTGAGGAACCTCAAAATCTTCAATTGTCGTCTTTGTGAGGGCTTCTCGCGTTGCACCACCCTGAGCGAGTGCCAACAAGTGGCTCTTGAGATATGGGCTGTTGATGCAATACAGGACGAAACGGGCGTCAGTGGTTTCTGGACGAACACGAACAATCGCGACATGCTGATTAACTCGCGCAGGCAGAAACCTCGGATTCGCCAAACAACACCGAGCAACAGAAGCACCGGTAATATTCAGAAGGATGTCGTCTTTTTGAACGATGACGTTGTCGAGTTCGGCCGCTTGCTCATCGTCGATGTATGCGAGGTCTTCTTCGGTGAAACCGAAGTCGTAAACGTTGAGGCTCCGAATGAGTGGGACACCTTCCGCTTTGTAACCATTTTTCCCACCGCGCGGCGTCGCGCCACTCCCAATTTTCGATGTGATGTCTTTTAGACGTTTGATCGGCCATTCACACGTGGTTGCCCTCATCGTCATGCTTCCAGAATCTCTGCCACGTTGCGGGCGATGGTTTGTTCGAGGTCGCGGGCCTGGGTGTTGAGGGTTTCAATTTCCTCGTTGAGGGTTTCGAGTTGTTCTTTGAAGTCCTCGTCGCTCACCTCCTCGCCTGGTGCGACGCCGACGTAGCGGCCGGGATTGAGCGACAAGCCCTGCGCTTTGATTTCCTTGATCGTGGCTGCTTTGCACAGGCCGGGTACGTCGCGGTAGGCGAAGGTAATCTTCCCCCTCACCCCTACCCTCTCCCTCGGGGGGAGAGGGGAAGAGAAAACATCGGTGAGCTTGGCTTTTGCTTCTTCGCCACCCAGTGTGAAGTCGGGGACTTCACCGCGGTAGAGACGGACAACGTTGGCGAGGAAGCCGATCTGCGCGGGCGTCCACTCGCGGTGGGCGCGGTCGATCTGCCGATAGATGTGGCGAGCGTCGAGGAAGAGCACGGTGTCGGCACGCGGAGTTTTCTTTTTCCCCCGGTTGAGGAACCAGAGGGTGCATGGAAGCGTGACGGTGTAGAAGAGGTTCGGCCCGACGGCGACCATCACGTCCACGGCGCAGGCTTCGATGAGTTGGCGACGAAGTTCCTGCTCGGAGGCACGGGCGTCGGAGGCGGAGTTTGCCATGACGAAACCGGCGCGGCCGCTGGCGCTGAGCGCGGAGTAGAAGAGCTGTATCCAGAGGTAGTTCGCATTGTCCGTGCGCGGCAGGCCGAAGGGAAAGCGACGTCCAGGGCCGGTTTCGGCGACAAGGCGCTCCTTGTCCACGGCGTTGACGTTGAACGGCGGATTGGCGAGGACAAAGTCGAAGCGGCCGGTGCTCTTGTGGAGGTCTTCGTAGTAGGTGATGGCTTCGCGGATATCGCCATCGAGGCCGTGGACAGCGAGGTTCATACGGCAGAGCTTAGCAGTGTCGGCGACCTTTTCCTGGCCGTGGATGGCGAGTTCCGAGGAAGGGTTCTTCTTGTGCTCGGCAACGAAGCGGGCGCTTTGGACGAACATGCCGCCGGAACCGCATGCGGGGTCAAGGATGCAACCGTGGTACGGCTCGATGACTTCGACAAGAAGGCGAACGATCGAAGACGGCGTGTAGAACTCTCCGCCCTTCGATCCTTCCTCGCGGGCGAATTCGCCGAGAAAGTATTCGTAGATACGGCCGAAGGCGTCGTAGTCGAGGCTGGCCGGAATCTCGGAGACTTTTTTCAGCAACTCCTTCAGAAGGGTGCTGGTGAAAAGGTTATAGGTCTTGGGAAGGACGCCGGCAAGTTCTACGTTATGCTTCTCGATATCGCGCATCGCCTTGTTGAGAGCTTCGCCCACGTCGGTGCCTTCGGGCAGCGCGAGAAGGCGATCAAACCGGGCGTTGGGCGCGAGATAGAGGACGCCTTGAGCCTTATAGGCAGTGGGATCGTCGAGGCGAGACCCACGGCGCGAGGATGCAGATGCTTTCTCCAGCTTCGCTCGCTGCGCGGCAAAGCGGGCTTCGGCGAAGCGCAGAAAGATCAAGCCGAGGACGGGCTGGGAGTATTGCGAGGAGGTGAGGCCCGAGTTGGCGCGAAGCTGATCAGCAGCGGCCCAGAGGCGCTTCTCTAACACCTCGTTGGCTGCGTCTTTTTCTGACGGTGCAACCCAGATCATCGGCCCCGAATCCTACCACTCCTCCTCCGTAATGTCACACAGGATCAAGGCGAGATCCTTCGCGACAGGCCTGTACTGAGGGAGCCGGCCTATCCTTCGAGAACCTTCCTTCGACAAGCTCAGGACGAACGGCCGGCCTATCGAAGTGCTCAGGATGACCGGCGGGCGGGGAAGCGGCGGCGCATCTTGCCGGATACAGTTAGGTGCGGAAGCCGATGCGGGGCTTGGGGGGCCGCGGAGGGGCCGGCGGGGGATCAAGGATGTCCATCACGCGCTGGAGGACGGTGACGATGCTGGCCTCGTGGACATCGAGGCGCCCTTTCAGTTCCTTCTCGAGTGCGGCCAGTTTGCGAGCCAGGTCGCGCGTGTCAGCGAATACACCTCGCATCTTCACGAAAGCCCGCACGACGAACACGCTCATCTGTACCGCCCTCGGACTGTTGAGGACGTTGGCCGCCATGATCGCGCCGTGTTCGGTGAAAGCCCATGGGCGATAAACCGCGCCACGGTGGCGGCTGGAACTGGTCGCAAATTGCGACCAGTTCAGATTATTCTCATGGGAATCAATGAGTTGCTGACTTGATATCACAATTTGCGATTTCAAATTGGCGAACTCGGCGCTCGTAAGCTGGAATGCAAAATCGTCGGGGAAACGGTGACGATTGCGCTTAACCTGTTCATTGAGCCGTTTGGCCGTAACCCCGTAGAGTCGCGCCAAGTCTGCATCCAAGATGACCTTCTGCCCTCGGATGAGGAAAATGGCTTGCTCGATTCGTTCAGTTGTCATGAGATCTTTCATGCCCTGCTCCCCTTCAAGGTCACAACTTGCACCCTTCAAGAAGATAGACACGGGTTTACCTGAAAAAGTTACTTCCAGAGCCAAGCCTTTATGAGTTGTCACGCAAGATGAGGGGGAAGAGTCTAGCGCGGGCTGCCTCCCGCTCCCGAGGTTCCGCGCCTTCTGGTTATGTACAACGGTGGAAAAGGCGCTCGCCCACGGCCGCGATCGAGGCATGCCCCGGCCCTTGCTGAAAGAGAGGGGAAGACTGGGAGGCACGGAAGGGAGCGGCGGCGTATCCGACGAGATACAGCTAGGCGCGGAAGCCGAGGCGCTTTACTTTGAAACCAGGGGGAACTTCTCGGGATGCTCGATAGACTCGACGTCCAAATCCACGTCAAGGTCCGGCCAGTACAAATGATGCGGCTGCGGCCACTCGACATGAAGAACCGCGGCTACCGGGGCATGCTTGAACCACGGGAACTTGTCGAACGGAAGGAACAATTCCCTCTCCGCCAGGAGAAGCCAAAGCCCATGCGGGGAGGTGACCGGAGGAATGAGATTGCTTAGCTCCGCTCGCAATGACAGAGGAAGGGCG
>JAVHPP010000144.1:0-7852 GCA_036170655.1 Candidatus Zixiibacteriota bacterium
CCGAGCATCGCACCGAGATTCTGGTTCCCTGCTATGACGCCGTGGTCATGACCATTGCGCAGGAGACGGTGCACCAGGCCTATCTCGACGCTGGTCGGCCCGATGAATACAAGGAAGACTCAGTCTACTTTGTGACCCAAGAACAGTTTGCCTACGTGGCATCCGTCAACGGAACGATGCTTCGCCGCCGAACAGCGACCAATTTCTACCTCGGTGTCTTCTACGCCGAATCGCTCATCCTGGCTGAGACCGGCTCTTTGGCGGGATCGATTCAGATCTCAGGGACTGACCGGGTCACGCAGATACCGTTCTTTATCGTCGCCTGCGACTACACCCTGATCGGGGAAGAACTATACGCCGCCTCGGCCTACCTGGGACGTGAGCCGAAGCTGCTCGGCACGCTGAAGGCGCAGGACTGGGCCAAGGGGCTCTACATCCTGTTCATGCTGTTCGGGCTTGTCGGTGCGGTGCTCCAGTGGGACTGGATCGTCTCGATGTTTCGGATGAGTCTCTGATCGGATCCGAGAAGACACCATGAAACGCCAGCTGCCATTGCTCATCATCTCCGTCTGCGGCGTCTTCATGGTGTTTCAGTACTTTGTCCCCCATGAGACATCCGAGTTTCTCTACGAGTTTATCGCGCTCGACTGGCCGCCGATCATCGGCATCTTTGCTTTGACCTTGGGCATCATTTCGCTCGTGCGCGTATCGTTTACGAAGATTCGAAAACGGTCTCCGGACTGGCAATTCTCCATTGTCACACTGCTGGGACTGATTGCGATGATCGTCGCCGGGCTGCCGTGGTTTGGCGGCCAGAAGTCATCCGCTGTGCAGTGGCAGTATCAGAACATCATGAAGCCGATCACAGCCACGATCTTCTCGCTGTTGTCCTTTTTCATCGCCTCGGCCGCCTACCGCGCCTTCCGCGCCCGTTCGGTCCTGGCCTCCATTCTGCTGATCTCCGCGGTGATTGTGATGATTCGCTTCTTCCCTCTGGGTCCGCTGACCGGGGCCGTGACTTGGATGGCCGACTGGGTGCTCAATGTCCCCAATCTGGCGGCCAAGCGTGCCATCATCATCGGCATCGGACTGGGGATTATTTCGACAGCGATGAAAGTGATCTTGGGAGTGGAACGCTCCTACATGGGAAGAGACTGACGCACCATGGCGCTCTGGGACAAAATGTTCGCCATTGACCGCCGCTGGGTGTACCTCGCACTCGGCCTGTCGGTGCTGATCTCGCTGAAGATCCCCTTCTCGATTCCCGTGCCCGTGTCCAAAGAGGCGCGGAACATCTACAACTTCGTCGACACGCTCAAGGCCGGCGACGCAGTCCACTTGGCCATTGACTACGACCCCTCGACTCTGGCCGAATTGCATCCGATGACACTGTCCATTCTGAAGCAATGTTTCGAGAAGAAGATCAAGGTCGTGATCACGGCGTTGCATCAGAACGGCCCCGGCATGGCAGCAGAGGCAATCGACACCGCCGTAGCGCGCCACCTGGCCCGTACCGGCGAGAAAAAGATCAACGGCGTGGACTATGTCTTTCTGGGATATAAGCCCTATCCTTCGCTCATCATCCTCGGCATGGGGCAGAACTACCGGATTCCGTTCCCGACCGATTACTACAACGTGCCGCTGGATTCGCTGCCGATGATGAAGAAGATCCAGAATTACAACAACGTGAAAGCCATCTTGAATATCTCCGGCACCTCCGCGACCGACTACTGGATCACCTACGGCAACGGCCGCTACAGGGTTCCGCTCGCCATCGGTGTCACCGGCGTCATGGCGACAGACTACTATCCATACTGGCAGACCGGTCAGATCTTTGGCATCCTGGGCGGACTCAAGGGCGCGGCCGAGTACGAAACGCTGGTCGGAACCCCCGGCAAGGCGGTTGACGGGATGAAGGTGCAGATGGTTGCCCACCTGATCATCATCGTCTTCATTCTCGTCGGCAATATCGGGTATTTCGCGGAGCGAAAGAGACGCGGCCAGGAAACGTTGTGATTGACCAGCGGGATTGAACAATGCACTGGGGAACGATGATATCAACCACAGTGGGAGCGCTTTTGACGCTGGCGGTTTTCTCATTCCTGTACAAGGACAACCCGTTCTACAAGTTCGCCGAGCACCTCATGGTCGGCGTATCCGCCGGATATTGGGTGGTCATCCTGTACTACACAGTTTTCGTCCCCAATGTCGTCGGCAAGCTGCAGGCGGGCCAATGGTACTACCTGATCCCGGCCGTTCTCGGACTGCTGATGTGGGCGCGGCTCACGCGCAAGTGGTCGTGGGTCTCGCGTTATCCGCTGGCGTTCTATCTTGGGATCGCCACGGGAGTGGCCATCCCGCTGGAGATGAAGGCGAAGATCATCGAACAGCTCAACGGATCGGTCGATCTGGTGACCCAGATGTATTCGGCACAGGCCGGATGGGCCACGGTCGTCAACAACATCCTCATTCTCATCGGGGTGATCTCCGGCCTGATCTACTTCTTCTTCTCCAAGGCCCACACCGGCGCCACCGGCGGCGTAGCCAAGCTCGGCATCGGCATTCTGATGATCGGCTTCGGCGCGTCGTTCGGCTTCACCGTCATGGCGCGTGTCTCGCTCCTGATTGAACGGCTGCAATTCCTCCTTTTCGATTGGCTGCACTGGTATTGAGCCACGCATAATTCGCATAGATGAGATAGCCACGCGGCTCACGGCGAATCTGCGGTGAGAATCGCTGGCTCCCGCTGCAGACAGACATCGTTGGACGGCAAGAGGATCAGGCACACAGGACCACCCCTCGGACTATACCGCGCATTGCTGTTGCGCATTGAGTTGAGTTGACTACCTTGCCGCCTGTCGAAGGGGGCGTAATGGGATTTGCGGACAAACTGGCGAAACGGCAGGCGGAGACCGGGGGCATTCTCTGCGTGGGACTCGATCCCGACCCCGCCAAGATGCCACCCCGGATTGCCGGCGCGCCCAAGCCGCTGTATGAATTCTGCCGGCGGATCGTCGAGGCCACAGCTCCTGTCGCCGCGGCGTTCAAGCCGAATCTGGCATTCTTCGAGGCGGCTGGCTCCAGCGGCATCGCACAACTGGAGCGTCTCATGTCAGAGATCCCGTCGGGCATACCGACCATTCTCGACGGGAAACGCGGCGACATCGGCAATACGGCACGGTTGTATGCACAGTTTCTCTTCGGCCATCTGGGCGGTGATGCCGCCACCGTGAACCCCTTTCTGGGCCGAGACTCTCTGGAGCCATTCTTTGAGTTTCCCGACAAACTTCCGCTTGTACTCTGCCTGACATCAAATCCTGGGTCAACCGACATCCAGATGGTCGCCAGCGGGGAGCATCGTATCTATCAAAGAATCATACTGCTGCTGCGCCGATTTCATAAGCCATGCGGTCTGGTCGTGGGAGCACGTCATACAGAACTCTTGGATGATGTGCGACGACTCGCTCCCGATTGGCCCATCTTGATCCCCGGAGTGGGCGCTCAAGGCGGTGATCTGGCTGACGCCGTCCTTGGCGGGACATCGAGGGGGACTGTGCCAGCGGTTATCAACGTCTCGCGGGATATTCTCTATGCCTCGCAGGGCGACGATTTCGCGGAGGCCGCCGCCACCAAGGCACACTGGTATGTCGGGGAAATGGCCAAGATTTTGAAGAAATCCACGTCCCCCACATCCCAAGGCGTATAGGCTCTCCACATGAAGCCCGCCGATTTGCCCAAGATCGTCACCGCCGCCCAGATGCGTGCGATCGACGAACGTGCCATCGCGGGGATGCTCATACCGGGTCTGACCCTGATGGAGAACGCCGGTCGCGGCGTTGCCACGATCGTCAGAGATCAGCTCTTCGACGGCAATCTGCAGGGACGCCACATCGCGGTTGTCTGCGGGCACGGCAACAATGGCGGGGATGGATTCGTCGCCGGACGGTATCTGGCCGAGTGGGGCGGGCAGATCACCTTCTACTGCTTGGGCAGCAGGACATCCATGAAGGGCGATGCACAGATCAATTATGACCGGACGCAGGAGGCTCACCTGCCGGTGGTCGAGGTCTCGGAAGACAGTCCTCTGTCGGCGCTGGCCGAATTCGATCTGCTGGTTGATGCCATCTTCGGCACCGGTTTCCACGGCCCCGTTCAAGGCGTGGCGGCCAAGATCATCGACGCCATGAACGAGTCGGGCGTCAAGGTTGTTGCTGTTGATTCCCCTTCGGGTTTGGACGCCGACACCGGGCATGCTCATGGAAGCATTGTCACTGCATCCCATACAGTCGCATTGGCATGCTCCAAACGGGGACAGTGGCTCTGGCCCGGACGTGCGCACGTCGGAGCCCTGAGTGTCGTTGACATCGGCATCCCTTCTGCGGCAGTGACGGCTCAGAATGTGACCCTCTCGCTAATCACACAGCATTTTGTCCAACAATCCCTGCCCATGCGTCCACCGGACGGCCACAAGGGGACATTCGGCAAGGCACTGATTATCGGTGGATCTGTGGGGATGTCCGGAGCAGTCGCCTTGGCAGCCAACGCCTGCATGCGTTGCGGCGTCGGGCTGACCTATGTTGGGTGCCCGGAATCATTAGCGGACATTGTCGATATCCAAGCAACCGAGCCGGTGGTTCTTCCCCTGCCGGAAGTCCGCCAACGTCGTGTGCTGGCGCGTCGTGCCTTGGGCGAGATCATGAAGTACGCCAGACGCATCGACGCGGTTGCTATTGGCCCCGGGGTTTCTATCCACCATGAAACGCAAGAACTCGTCCGCTGTCTGGTGGCACGGCGCACCAAACCGCTTGTCCTCGACGCCGATGGCCTTAACGCGTGTTCCAACGACCCCACTTCTTTGACTCCCGGCATTGTGCCTCTGATCATCACTCCTCATGCCGGTGAAATGGCAAGGCTCTTGGGGAAAACAGTTGAGTCGGTCGTCGCTGACCGTGAGGGCACGGCACGAGAAACATCGCAGAGATTCGGCTGCATCACAGTGATGAAGGGGGCACCGACCTTTGTCGCTGATCCCAGCGGGCAAGCCTACCTCAACCCCACGGGCAACTCGGGGATGGGGTCCGGCGGTGTGGGGGATGTGCTGACCGGTGTCATTGTGTCGTTTCTCGCCCAAGGGTGCGAGCCGTTGGCCGCCGCGCTCATGGGTGTTTACATTCATGGCTTGGCCGGCGACTTCGCCGCGAGCGAGAAAGGCGAACGATCCCTCGTTGCATCCGATCTCGTCGGCGCCCTGCCGGAGATGCTGCAGTTCCTTGAGGGTCACGATGTCGAGTAGACCGGGCTTCCGTCGCATTGTCACCTGATCTCAGTGGCCGACCAATGACGCCCAAGGGAATCATAGTAGGAATCCTGGTTGTCCTCTTTCTCGTTGTGTTGGGTCAGAATACCGGCGTCGTGACTCTGCGGCTTCTGGTCTGGAAAATCAGCATGTCCCGCATCGTCCTCATGCTGCTTGCGCTGCTCACCGGCGTGGTTATCGGATTCGTCGTCGCACGTCTCACAGACTCCTCCCGTCCCAGAAGCCCAAAATTTCATAAGCCGTAGAAAAGCACCTGCTGACGTTCATGTTGTTAATGTGGCGCGGCCGCCCTCGGCCGCGTGCACAGGCGAGGGGGCCTGTGCCACAATGCTGTGTGGGTCACACGCGGAGGTATTTGGCCAATGCCGCGTGCAACCCCGTCGGCAGCGCCATCGGCTTCATCGTGGCAGAATTGACACAGACGTGCCGGGTCGTGATCGTAGCGCGAAGGACACCGTCGGCGCCGACCAGTTCCGTCTCAATCGTGAACGAGGCCGCCCGGGATTCGGTCACGACCAAATGCGCCGTGATTTGTTCGCCATGGCGCATCGGACGGTGATAGTCGCACTCACTGTGCGCGATCGGAATGATGTAGTCGTGCCGGGCGATGGTCTGGGCGATTCCATGGCCCAAGTGCTCCAGAAAGGACTCGTACACATCATGCGCCAGGAAGAAGTACCGGGCGAAAAAGACAATACCGGCGGCGTCGACGTCGTGGATGCGGACGGGAAAAGTCTGAGTGTATGTTTTCATGGTCTGACCGGTGGATGATTGTTTCCCCTCGCTGGCGTTGTCAACTGGTTGCGCAGACAAGCGACCGCGATGTGAATCGACTCACAGTCAATCGTCCCTCCCAGTAGAACATGGATGGGCTTAATCTGTTCTGTCCCGAGCAGCTTCGCTGCAGCCCGGATGCGCGCATTGCTAACGGAGTCCAGCCATGGGCGCGCGTCGGTCAGGCGCTGGCTCACGATGTATCTGGTCAAATAGACGACGGTTCTCAGCCGACAACGGCCAATGGCGGTCGCCACATCGTCGATGGCCCCACCGTGTGCGAATAGTTCAAAGGCCAGCCGTGCCGCCTTGTCGCGCTTGAGTGGTGCCACGCCTCCGTATGCACGGGCGCCCGAACCGGCGCGCCGCATGACGTTCGTCGCTACTGGCGTCGTGCGGCAGTACGTCGCAATACATTCCAGAAAGCGCTCGCCATAATCCGCTCTCTTGCGCTCGCCGATACCCGCCACATCAAGAAGGCCGTCCCAAGTCGAGGGGCGGCGACGTGCCAGGTCACGGAGGGTGGCATCACTGAGTACGATAAAGGCCGGGACTTCCTTCTCGTCGGCTATTTGACGCCGCAGGACCCGGAGATTTTCGAACAAGTCGCGATCAACTCCCTCCCAGGGATCGGCGGCAATGCGCACACGACGCATGTGAGAAGTGCGCGTGGCGGCAGGGAGTGACAGCCGAGGCCGTTCTTGTCCCTTGATAACCATCCAACCCTTGGGTGTCAGACTCAGTGTCCGAAACTCCTCTGAACGTTTGAGACACTCCTGGCTCACCAACTGATCGATCCATGCTCGCACGTGCTGCTGTTTTGCAGAGGAAAGCGCTCCGAGAGTCTTCAGTTTGTCGTGGCCGCGCTCGCGGATACGCGGATCATCGGCGCCAATCAACACAAGCGCTGTGTAGTCCGCACCATAGCGCTCCTCCAGTCGCACCACACAAGAGAGAATCTTCTGGGCTGTTATCAAGGCATTCGGCAGCGAATCCGTCTCGTCCAGACAGACGTCGCAGGCACTGCAGGTGTCCTTAGGAAGCTCCTGCCCGAAGTAATTCACCAGCAACTTGTGCCGGCAGGTGACACTCGTGCAGTAATCACCCATCTGGGACAGTTTCTTCATCGCTGTCGCGTGAGCTTCGGCGGGCAAGTCCTTCAGCAACCTCCGCCAGACTGAAAGATCGCCAAGTGAAAACAGAAGGACACACTCAGCTTCCAGCCCGTCACGTCCGGCGCGCCCGCTTTCCTGCTGGTAATGCTCGATCGATTTGGGGACGCCCGCATGGATGACATAGCGGACGTTCGACTTGTCGATGCCCATCCCGAAAGCCACAGTGGCCACGATTATGTCGACTTTCTCGCGGAGGAACGCCTCCTGGTTCTTCTTGCGATCTGCATCCTCCATTCCGGCATGGTATGGCAGAGCGCGATAACCGTGTTGAACGAGGGTTTCGCAGAGATTGTCGACGTTCTTGCGGCTGATGCAGTAGATGATTCCCGATTCTTTACGGTGCCGGTCGACGACGGCGCGAATTTGGTCCCACCCTGGGTCTGCACGTTGGTCGACACGGAGGAACGCTGCATAGTTCTGCTTGCGGGCTGCGTCCTCCATCCCCCCGTAGTACGGACGGACGCGATATCCGTATTGAACAATGGTCTCGCAGAGATTGTCGACGTTCTTCCGGTTGATGGAGTTGGTGATCCGCGACTCTTGACGGTGATGGCCGACCACTTCGCGATTCCGATCCCATTCGCAG
>JAVHPP010000145.1:0-30159 GCA_036170655.1 Candidatus Zixiibacteriota bacterium
TGGTCCAGAACGGCAGACGGTCGAGATACGATCCGGCCGCCGGAAACCAGCGGCCCAACAGGCGCCTGCATCCGACGATTCTCCATTTCCATGAGGTTGTGTCTGTCAGAGAGAAAAATCAAAGCACTGGGTGAAATTGCACTCCCGGTGAAGGACTTGGAGCAGTGGAAATTGTCTGACGCGATCTGGCGCCCGAGACCCGCAGACTTTACAGCACATCGCAGATCGAGTCGAAACCCCCGAAGTCGTTGTGGATCTTGCGGGGGTTGCTGGGGTCTTCCCGCCAGACCGTGTCTACCAAGAACCGGTACCGGTGGGTCCCGGGTGCCAGTTGCAATGCGGCCCGCCACAATCCATCCCGCTTCTTGATCATCGCCTGTGGTTCCCAGTCGTTGAAAGATCCGGCGATCGATACATCAAGACCGGATGGTGCATCGAGCGTGAACATGACGGATTTCTTCGTCGTTGAAGCCCCTGGGTGTCTTGCGATCTTTGCGCGGAACATTTCGTCGGCTTCCTGCGTCATGCGTGGCTTCGTGGCCTTCTTGTACCCGGTCGCCGCGTGTGTCTTGGTCACTTTCCGGGACTTGGCCCCTATCCGTCCCTTGGCCTGGCGCCCAGAATCTGGCATCGTCGATGTCCACTTTGACGCTGTGTTACTGCTGCGGAACTTGCCTGGCATACGCTACCTCCTTGCGAAAACGGTGTCCCTCGAGGAGTGAGGTCTTTTTGCGCTCAGTACGCAACCTATGTCAATTACCGACCCCTGCCAACGAGAAACATCCACTGGTCCGGGAGACAGCCGTTGCGTTGTGACATTCGGGGTTTCCCCGATTGTTGAGCGAGAGGCTGAAGTCGGAGCGGGGCACAAGCAGGTCACGACGGCGGAGATCCATGCGAACATGAGTGATGGGGCGTTGCGGTAAGCGCCCTCTGACCAGGCCGGAGTGAGTCAATAATACCGGCGCTCGCTCCCGTTTTCTTCTCGGGAAACCGCCTGAATCGGGAAGCATGGAGCTACTGTTTGGTCTTGGCTGGATCGCGCTTCGCAGGCGCATTGCGGCGCTGGCCAACACTGGAGGTTCCTGCTGCTGAAGGTGCCTGCCTCGCTAATTGTTTCAGGCGCAGTCTCTCCGATATGCGCCCCTCCTGAACCGGCATCACCTGCCAACGTGGTTCTTTTCTGATCAATCCGGTGATGGCTGCCTCGCCCTGGCCCCGGATCGTCATCTCCACGAAGCCGAATCCTCGTGATGCGCCTGTCGAGTAGTCCGTGCTGACTTTGGCTGAGGTAACGTCGCCATAAACACCGAACGCGGCATGCAGGTCCGACCCGCTGATGCCTGCCTCAAGGTTTCCCACGTAGATCTTCATCCCGAACTCCTCTTGATCTTCAGGGTAACTTGCTCTCAATGGCCAACTTCTTTATACGGCGAAAATCGCCTCAGGTCGAGAGAAATCTGCGCCGGGTCATCGAGTATTCTGCATCGCTCTGGCAGGTAGCGTGGCACCGACCTAACATCACCGCGAATGTATGCAAAGGCCGTCGGTCATGCACGCACAGATTAGCCGTCACGAATGGCCGGTCGTCCCTATCGGGCGGGTACAGAAGCCGTACGTATAAAGGGCGTTGTAAGTCGAAGCCTTGGACTTCACTTTGACTGGCCGCGCCGCGATTTACCGCTCGGCACTCACAGAAAAGCCACATGGGTTTCAAAGGCCGTCCGGGCCAACGGACGGGAGACGCCGTTTCGTCTCCGGCTACGGAAGGATGTGTATCAAAGAGCATTCCTTTGATCTTCCGACAATGGTCATCGATGGAACCAGGATAATCACGACGGCCGAGGGCAGGTTCGTGGACACGTGGCAGCCCCCAAGATGTGAAGGTTGAGGAGGATGGCAGCACTCAAGCTGCAAACCCCGAGTAGAACGAGGCAGCCAACTGAGAGAACCGTCTTGATATCAAGTTCTCGAATTGGATCTGTCGCGCGGATTCGGTTCCTGTTCTGTGGACACCTCAGGGTCTTCTAACGCCCCGATTTCGAGGTGTCCATAGGACCGTGGGACAGATCAGACTGTCATGAAATACCAGATCGCTCACACCGCCCACCTCAGCGACTCATCCGACGCTCTCGCAGTGATCTTCGTCGTCGTAATCTCCCGTTGCCCCTCGTCCGCCAGAGCGCGCTGGGCAACAAAGTAAGCCCCCCGACTCGAACTTGCTTTGCCGGGGGGCTGGTGTGATCTCTTTGTCGGCGATTACACTTTGCGCACGTTTTCTGCCTGAGGTCCCTTGGGACCCTGGGTGACCTCGTATTGGACGTGATCACCCTCCTGCAAGGACTTAAATCCCTCGCCGGAAATCGCGGTGTGATGGACAAACACGTCCTTGCTACCGTCCGCAGGGGTGATGAAGCCAAACCCCTTCGAATCGTTGAACCACTTGACAGTACCTTCCGCCATCTGACACGTCCTTTGCTTCTCGGGAACGAATCGGCGTCCCCATCCGCTGGCCCCGACGGCCCTTGAAACCCGCCAACCTCTTCCGTGAACGCCGTCGGTCGTTAGCCTTGCGGACAGTCCGAGAAAAGTCGAGGGTTTCGTCTGCTGCGTCAGAACATATGTCGCGGCCGCGGGAAAGTCGAGAACAAATTGGCCGGGAGGTGACTACCGATCAGATTCGGTTCATAGCTCTTCGCAAATCCTGGTCACTGACCCGCGCATAGCAGATCCCCACTGTCATTCTGAACCCCGCCGCTCTTTGGCGGGGTGAAGAATCTGCTTTGCTTTCATAGGTGAAAAAAGCAGATGTTTCGCCACGCTCCGCATGACAACTTGACTTATTGACCTTCCGGGGAGTTTTCAGCACCCTGATAGATCTCGGTTGTCGTAATCTTTCAGTGCCCCACTGCCCGCGACTTGCTGCTTCTCGCCGCATTCTCCTTCAAGCGATAGCGACGGGATTGCCCCATGTGGGGGCAAACCCGAGTACTCCGCAGGTCGTGCCGAATCGCGCTCCGCCGATTGGAGCTCACTCATAGCGCAAAGCATCGATGGGGTTCAAGAGTGCGGCTTTTCTCGCAGGATAGAATCCGAAGAAGATCCCGATCCCAATCGAGAACCCAAACGAGAGAACAATGGACAGAACCGAAATGATGGTCGGCCATTTTACGATACTGGAGATGACTCCGGAACCAGCGATCCCCAGGCCGATGCCCACAATCCCGCCAAGAAGACTGAGCACGAGTGCTTCGATCAGGAACTGAGTCAGAATGTCCCTGGAACGGGCGCCGATGGACATGCGGATACCAATCTCCCGGGTTCTCTCGGTGACCGATACCAGCATGATGTTCATGATCCCGATACCGCCTACCAGCAGCGAAACGCCCGCAACGCTGGCCAACAGATAGGTGAGAATGTCCGTCGTCGCCGTGGCTGCGGTGGCAAGATCGGCCTGATTCCGGATCGTGAAATCATCTTGATCGTAGGCCGCGATCTTGTGGCGCATCCTCAGAAGATCGGTGATCTGACTCTGTGCCGCGGCGATACCCGCAGGGCTGGTGGCCGATACCAGGATCTGACGGAGGTTCGAAGACCAGCTCAACCTTCGCGCCACGGTCGTGTAGGGAGCAAGGATAATGTCGTCCTGATCCTGCCCCATTGCATTCTGTCCTTTTTGCTCCAGTACGCCCACGACCTTGAATGGCACATTCCGGATCCGGACTGTCTGGCCAACCGGGTTGCCATCGGGGAAGAGATTGTCTGCCACAGTTTTCCCCAGGACACAGACCTTGCTGGCAGATCTAATGTCCTGTTCTGTGTAGAATTCGCCATATCCCACCTTCCACTTTCTGATTTCCAGATAATCAGGGCCGGTCCCTTCGATTCCGGTCGCCCAGTTCTGACTGCCGGCGATCACCTGCCCCCCTCCCCGGGTACCGGGCGACACAAGCGCCACCGCCGGGCATTCCTTCTGGATCGCAAGCGCGTCGTCTTCCGTCAGCGTCGTTGCGGAGCCTGCTCCCACTCTAATCCCACCCGTCTGTTGTGTGCCCGGAATCACGATCAACACATTTGTGCCAAGGGCATTGATTTGTTGTTCGACGGAAAACTTGGCGCCCTGACCAATAGCGAGCATGACGATAACGGCGCTGACACCAATGATGATTCCCAGCATGGTGAGGAACGATCTCATCTTATTCCGCTTGAGCGCCCGGAATGCCGACAAGAGGGTATTCGTTATGTTCATGACTCGACCTCCTCTTCGATCAATGGCATCCCCTTGATGACCTCAGAGGCACGTTTCTGAGCGCTGTTCCGTTTGTCCGCCCTGATCTTCCCATCGCGAAAGACGATCTGGCGTTTCGCAAACTCGGCGATGTCGGGTTCGTGCGTCACCAGAATGATCGTAATGCCGTTTCCGTTCAGCCGCTGGAACACATCCATCACATCGACACTGGTCCGGCTGTCGAGGTTACCCGTGGGTTCATCGGCCAGTACAATGCTGGGGCTGTTCACCAGCGCGCGTGCAATGGCCACGCGCTGTTGCTGGCCGCCTGAGAGCTGCGACGGGTAGTGATCGATTCGATCTCCAAGACCGACCATGTCGAGGGCGTCAAGCGCCAGCCGTCTGCGGTTCCCATGTGATGCGGAGCTGTAGAGCAGCGGCAACTCGACATTCTCGATCGCGGATGTCCGCGATAGGAGATTGAATCCCTGGAATACGAACCCGATTTTCCTATTGCGAATCCGCGCAAGCTCATCCCTCGTCAGTTTACCAACATCGACGTCCTCGAGCATGTAAGTCCCTCTGGTCGGCTTATCGAGACAACCGAGGATATTCATGAAAGTCGACTTGCCCGAACCGGACGCTCCCATGATGGCAACGAATTCACCCCGTGATATCGCCAAAGAGACACCGCGAAGCGCGTGCACTTCGACCTCTCCCAGAACGTACGTCTTGGCCAGATGATCGATCGAGATAAGCTGCCCATTGGCGTGTCCGTCCTCAGCGAAATCTTCGGGACTAATCATCGTGGACCACCTCCCATCCCTCGTTGCTGGCTGCCTCCCGTCAGGGGACTCCGAGTCTGGTTCGTTGTGGAGACCGATGAGTTGATGACCCCCATGACGATTTGGTCGCCCGGCTTCAGATCGGGGCTGGTCACTTCAGTGTACTTTCCGTCCGTGATTCCGGTCTTGACCGGCTTGGCCTTGAGCTTGCCGGTCGAACTAACGACCCACACACGCGCCCTGCCTGTGGCCGACCGATCGGTAAGCTTTTCAAACTCCGGGAAACTCTGAATGATACCGAACTTGGTCTCTCCGGCCGGTCGCAGTGCACGTTGCGCTATTGATACCGTAGAATCAGGCACTCCACTCGCTGAGTCCTGCTGTCTACTTCTCCCGGGCCATCCTCGGCCAAGCCGACCGGAGTCGTGAGCGGAACCTCCCGAATCACCTGTAGCCTGAGAAAACCGCCTGCCATTGCTGCTGACGGTGCCAGTGGAGTCGATCAAGTCTCCAGACGGCTGGAATCGGAGTGCCATGTTAGGAACGCGGAGAACATCGCTAACGGTGGCGACCAGAACCTTGACGTTGGCTGTCATGCCAGGCATGAGTTTCAGACGGTCGTTGTTGACATCGATGACGACGGTGTAACTAACGACATTCTGAACGGTCACGGGTGCGAGACGAATCTGAGAGACAGTCCCCGTGAATGTCTCATCCGGATAAGCATCGACCGTGAATGTCGCCTGCTGGCCGACGCTGATACCCCCGATGTCCACTTCGCCGATGGTCGCCAGGACCTGCATTTTCCTCAAATCGTTGACAATGGTGTACAGAGTGGGGGATGAGAAACTGGCCGCGACGGTCTGGCCGACGTTGACCTGACGATTGATGATAACACCATCGATGGGTGCGTAGATGGTCGAATAGGCGAGGTTGATCTTCGCTCTTTCGAGGCTCGCCTCCGCTTGTTTCCGCGCTGCGTCATTAGATTCATAGGTCGTGAGAGCGGCATCCAAGTTTATTTGCATGTCAAGCTTCTTCTCGACCAGCACTTTCTCCCGATCCAAAGCTCTCTTGTTGTCCGCCAGTTGTGCCCGTGCGCGGGCAAGGCTCGCCTCGGCATCGTGGACCGCCTGCACCAGGAATGTCGAGTCGATCTGGGCGATGACCTGCCCTTCCTTCACGATGGAATTGAAGTCGGCGTACAGTCTGGAAATAATGCCTGATACCTGAGTCCCCACGTCCACCGAAATGACAGCGTTGATATTGCCCGTGGCTGTAACCGTAGTCGTGATATCGCCCTTTGAGATTTGGTCGAAACGGTAATCGTACTTCTTAGTGACGGTTCGGAAAAACGCGAGGTAGCTCACCGTCCCCAGCACAAGAACAATCGCAATTGCAACGATCAGTTTACCCCTCATAACTTGTCCTCTATGGTCACATCATTGCTTGATTCAATTCCGCCGACCGTATGCAATTCCCTCGCTCGAGAATCGACGGCCATATCACAATTGTTTCTGATCCTCATCGTTTCTACCGGCTTCGTCTTCTGACCACTGAGGCCAAGGGCGAGTCTTATTCGTCTCCCGTTCGTCGGCTGCACAGGTGTAATATGGCCTATTCGGAGTATTGTGGCAGCAACGGACTTCTGTCATTTGACCCATGTCAGCGGCCACTCTCCACCGTGAACCCCGATAAACCGAGAGAATGGCAGCAGGCTGCTGCCCAGCCTCGCGTTAGATGCCACTGGGCCGGTCGGCCACGAACGTTACGTGCGCTCCGGAAGCAACTGGAGCACCGCGTCGAACCGCTTGATCTGATCGGCAGAGAGAATAGGCCGGACCCCGGACTCGGCGCGCCGGAAGAGATTGGCATCCGCCTTCAAAGGACGACTGGACCAGCCCATCCCGCCTGCGCACGCAGTGTCCGATAACCTGCTGACGGACAGCTCAGCAAACACCTGACGAATCTGCGCCATTTGACTATCGCTAAGCTGAAGAATGCCTTGAAGACACTCGATCGCGTTGCCGATCCGGGCCTCCTGCCGCTTGTCCCTGCCCACATTCTGCCTTTCGCCCCGCTTCGTCCATAGACTATCGAATTGGGCCCGCTGGTCCGGAGTAAGCACATGACTCAGTCGTTCGGTCAGTTGCTCATGGAGACGGCCAAATTGCGCGGAAACAGGTCTCATACCACCCCGATCACTGACGCGAGATTCTTCCCTCGATGCCCGGAGCTCTTGAAGGGCCGCACGCACCTGTTTCTCCTGATCCGGACTCAACGCCAACTGAGAAACCATGCGGCGAGCCATCCGATCAATGCCCACCTCCCGAAACTGCGACCGAATCTCCGCGACCGGTGTCTTCTGCTCCGACCGTTTCTCTTTCAGAAAATGGACCAGTGCAACAAATTGGTCCGTCTGGAGCACTTTGCCGCTCTCCGACAGAAACATCGCCGCAGGTGGGAATATTCGCCCTCCCTTGCCATCAGATGGCCTCTGCTCGGGACGGATTCCTTCGCGGCGGCTTCCCGCAACTGTCTTCCATTGTGTCAGCGCGGTTTCAATCTGTGCTGCCTGGTCGTCAGTCATTTGCACGTGGGTCCGCAGGTCTGTGAGAGTGGGAATCCAGGCCGCGAGGCGCGACGAATCTATAGTCGCAGGGGCGACGAGCGCCCCGGCGCTGGAAGCGTCGGAGGATGTTCCCCCCGAATGACAGCCTCCCAACCCGGCGGCCAAAAGCGCTATCACGATGATAGTGATTCGATGTGTCGCGTTCGGTTTCATAAGACCTCCATTCTCTTCAGTGCGACTTGCTTCAACTTATGTGAACACTATCGGTTCCCATGCTGATGATTCTCGTCGGCAGCTTCCTGAATAGGCTCTTCACACCGGCGGTGCCGGTGCCAGTTGCACTTTGGCGCTGACATCGAACTGCTCTGGCGCTTGCCCTGCCCCGCCATGCTCGCCAGGTCCTCTCCTTCTCATTCCTCCGCCGGGGGATCCACCGCGTCCCCAATCGCCATGGCCGCCCTCGCCCCGATCGCGCCCAGGCCCCCGCCCCGACATCACCTTCATATCGGGTTCCTCCGATTCCAATCGTACGATGACATTCTGTCCAGGCCTCGCGTCAATCGCCAGGGGATACTGATCCGGCCCGGCAAGGGGGATCCTCAGTTCGTAGACAAACCAGTCCTTCTCGCCGCTGACTTTGACATCGACACCAGGCATGGAGTCGATTGAAACACGCCTGCGATCCTGATTGTTCGGGCCAACAATTTCCAACACGCTTAGTTCCTGTGTGAATGCCCGATCATCGGCTGATCGGCCATCCGATGAGACTTGGTCCGGCCCGCCGGAACGATGTATTCCCTCTGCCTCCAAGAGACTGACAGGATAGCGGATCCCCAAGGCTGCCTTGTCCTTGTCTTGCGGTTGGAACCAGACAGACAGTCCCTGTCGTACCAGACGCCTTTGGAGTTGAGCCTTTGCTGTCATGACGCAGAGGTACACGTAATTGGAATCGTTCATCACGCCCATGTACGCGGCTCCGTTGCCAACCGGTGTCAGCAGCCCCTCCCAATCGTCGGCAAAACCATCGATGTTCACCGGCCTGTCCAGCCAGTGACTGTTCAATCGTATCGGCCCGCATCCCGCCAGTACGAGAAAACCCATCATCACTGTACTGGCCAGCAACACCGTCCCATAGTGTGCCAAAAAGCGTGTGGTACTTGTGTGGTTTGACATGACCAGCCCCCGGACTGATAGGTTCCCCTCGTTGAACGTTGGAGAATTGCTCAGACGGCACAATGACGCCGTCGCCGTACTCCCACGTATTCAGAATCTATTACACCCCAAATGTTGCAGAAATGTGGCGGGGATTCGGTATTTAACGACGGTCAGAAATGCGGAGGGTCGGTACCATCTGCGTCACTGCGGATTCAGTGCGACCGGGAGACTGATAAGAACGCGCGCTCCACGTGGTTGGGCGTTCTCGGCATAAGCATGACCGCCATGCCGCCGGACGATTTCCTGGACAATCGCCAGTCCCAGACCGCTGCCTCTCATCGAACGAGCGGCAGCGGCACGATAGAAACGGTCGAATACATGCGGCAGGTCATCAGCCAGAAAACCCAAACCATCGTCTTCAACTATCATGCTGTAATGCTCAGAAGCAAGAACCGGTGTTGAAGCGACCGAGACGGAGACGTGCCCTCCTTCGGGTACATACCGGAGCGCATTCATGAGGACATTCTCAAGGACTTGTTCCATCCTTCGGCCATCCGCGTCCACCCATGCTTCCGGCACCGGCGCGGAGAACGACAAAGTCAAACCAACTTCGTGGAATCGCGACTGAAACCGCGACACGGTGTTCCGGCACAAAGCCACCCAGTCGAGACGCTCAATGTTGAGAGTGATCGCGCCCGCTTCCAGCCGAGTCAGTTCGAGCAGATCATTGATGAGAAGATCCATTCGTTTCGCCTCGTCGAGGATATCGCTCAGATAAGTGGCGCGCTCTTCATGCGAAACCGTGACGGAGGGTTCAAGGAGTGTCTCCGCATAACCGTGAATTGAAGTCAGCGGCGTCGCGAGCTCGTGTGTAATGTCCGCGAGCAGCTGGCGCCGCTGACTATCGCTGGCGAGAATCTTCTGCCTGGCGTCAGCGAGCGACTCGGCCATGGCGTTGAGTGAGAGTGCCAGCCGTCCAATCTCATCGGAACCAGGATCGGAAACTCGTGCGCCCAGATTCCCTTCCGCAACTTTCCCGGCCAGATCTTCGAGAGCGCGAAGTCTGCGAACGACGGCGCGAAACATGATCAGGCCGGCGATCCCGGCCACCAGTATCGCCACGGGCAACAGCAGGAGCCACCGGCCCTGTGCTGGACTGCCGAAATCGGTGTTTGACCGGCCAAACGCAATTACGGTAACCTCACCGGCGGTGTCCGTTCCCACGATCACGGGCTGCCTGGAGATCGGACGAGCCCGCTCCCTGCCGCCGCCGGACTCGACCCGCCGCTTGAACTCGTCGCTTCGCTCCCCCAGCAATGAATCCCATAGCGGTCTAAACGGCTCGCCTGATCCCGGCGAAATGCGATGATCGGTAATCACACGACCATCCTTCGACCGAAAAATTACACCGGCGCCGCGATTCTCGCGACCGAAGTCCCTGAGTACCGTGGCCACGTCGGCACCCAGCGAATCGCTCAGTGCCCAACCGATTCTCTCGGCGGCCTGCTCCGCCAAGAAACCGGCCCGCATCTCCGCTGTCCTGACGGCGAGTGGCCGGAGAATGGTGGCGACCACGATCCCCTGGATAATCGCGGCAATGAGCAGGACGGCGAGGAACGAACCCGCGAAAGTCCAGAATAAACTCTTCCGCCGGAATGGGAGTGTCACGCGCCGGGCTCCGAAAAGCGGTATCCAGCCCCCCACACCGTCTGCACATAGCGCGGGCTGGCGGGGTCTGACTCAAGCTTACGCCGGAGACGGCTGATCACACTGTCAATAGAGCGTCCGTCAACCACTCGTGATTCACCCCAGACATGCGCCATCAACGCCTCCCGCGTGTAGACCCACCCAGGGTGCGAGGCAAGGAAGTGGAGAACATCGAACTCGAGCGTCGTCAGCGGAATCCGGCGGCCATCTGCTTCGACCTCGCGTCGCGAGGGGTCAATTTGCAGACCCGGAAACAACAGCGCCACCCCATGCTCGCGCGGCCCGGAACGGCGGAGAAGAGCCCGTACACGCGCCACGAGTTCCAATGTGCTGAACGGCTTGGTCAGGTAATCATCCGCACCGATTTCGAACCCGAGCACCTTGTCGCCTTCTCCGCTTCGAGCGGTCAGCACGAGAATCGGAGTATCGCTTTTCCGCCGGATCTGGCGTGTGACCTCAAGTCCGTCCAACCCCGGCAACATGAGGTCAAGAACGAGCAACGATGGCTGAAGCCGTTCAAAGTCCGCCAGTGCCTGAACACCGTCATGGGTCTGATGGCACCGGAACCCTGCGGCCTCGAGATTCTTGGCTATCAAGGCTGCAATACGCCGATCGTCTTCAACAATGAGGATAGATGGTTCCATCATCCCAGCCGTGCGCCCCAAACGTGAATGAAAGATCGCCGCTTCAATCTAATGGATGACACTTCCCCATTCAACTTCTCTCGTGGTCTCCCGCCGGACAAATCCGCAAGGGCGACACGCCGCCGTAATCTGTCAATTTCACACGCCGTCTCGCACCACGCCTGAGTCGCGGGCGGTCTCAGACTCGGTGACTGGTCTGTGACCTCCCCCCATCCCAACCTTCATACGCATGTACGGGCAGTGGAGGCCGGAGACGGTCGCCCCCCAGGTCAGATTCTTCAACGGGGGACGATGTCCCTTCCGTGTCCCGACAGGGTCAGAAAAAGCAATTGCCGTCTGGCCGACTACATTATAGCTTGGAGTCCGAACGTTTCCAAAGTGGTTGGCGACACACAGTGACTTACAGGTGAAAAGGAGCACGCCATGGGAGACAAGGGTGGCAAGAAGAACAAGTCCAAGAGCCAGAAACAGAAAACCAGGAAACAGCAAGAAAAGGTGAAAGGTCCTCTGGATAAGCAACAGACAAGAACTCCGTGACCGGAGACCCACGTATCGCAATGCCGGTGTAATCAGGCACAGGTCTCCTGGCTTCGAGTCCAAACCCGTCTGAATAGTGTGGCGGCGTGCAACGGGCTCTTGGCCCCTTGAGCTGTCGCTGTGGCCAGTTCTGGAAAGAGCCCAATATGGGAAAGGGGAGAACCATGAAGAAATCGGCCTCGACCGTTGCCGCCGCATTGTGTGTTGCCATAGCGTTAATTGCGACCGGCATCGCTGATCCGGCACACCCGATGAAAGAATCGGCGTTGCTGCAAAGTTCTCTGCGCTATGAACGGGTGCTCACCACGCCCGCAGACTTTCCGCCTTCGCAACGCACTCTGCTGGCTTTGACTCTTGCGGCTGCCGAGTCACAGCCGATTGATCCGTCGGAATTCCTGAGTGTGTACCAGCAGGCAGGTACGTTACTGTCCTACCACAAGATTTCAGACACGAGCTACACGTGGGATGGAGCGCAATGGGTGAACGATCACCGCACCACGTATACTTACGGAGCCGGTAGCCGGCTCACGGATGAGACCAGCCAGACTTGGAGCGGGACGCAGTGGGACAACTCCACGAAGCAGATGTACACATATGACGGCAACGGCCGATTGAGCACCATGACTTGGCAGCACTGGCAGTCGAGTGCGTGGGTGAATGTGGCCATGCTTACCTACTCGTATGATGGCGGCGGCAATATGATCGGGATGGTCGCACAAACCTGGCAAACGAGTGTCTGGGTCAATTCCTCCAATACGATAATGACCTATTCCGGCGGGCGACTCGCGACCTCGACGACGCAGACCTGGCAGGCAAGCGCCTGGGTGAACTCCAGTCTGATCACCTACACATACGATGGCGGCGGTCACATAACGCAAATGTTGATGCAGAACTGGCAGGGTGGCGTCTGGGTCAATCAGTCGTTGTATACCTTCACCTACGACGTCGACTGGCGGGAGACCCAGTCTTTGACTCAGATATGGTCCGGCGGTGTTTGGGGCAACGCCACAAAGAGCGATTATTCGTATGATGGCTCCGGCAATGAGATACTGGCCGTCCAGTCAATGTGGGACTCTGTAATTTGGATGGCGACCGACGCAGACACGTCCAAGTACTCAGGCGGTTATCTTGTCGAGAGCGTGGATTTGAACGTTCTGTTCAATACGTTAACCAGCACCCAGTACACTCATGATGGGCTGGGCAATCTGATTGCGGATCTTCAGCAGGGTTCGCCTGTCGGCGGTTCCTGGACGAACGAATCGCGGAATGCTTACGTCTACGAATCGTATGTGGATGTGGCAGTGGGTGGCGAGGACGTACCGCTAACATTTGAATTGGCTCAGAATTACCCGAATCCGTTCAACCCGAGCACGGTCATCAGCTACTCCCTTGCGCGCGACTGTCATGTCCAGGTGGTAATCTCCAACATCTTGGGGCAGATGGTGACCACCGTGGTCGATGCGGACCAGACTGTTGGACTCCATAGCGCCGTTTGGAATGGTCTGGATGACCGCGGGATGCATGTACCCAGCGGCATCTACCTGTTCCGTGTGCAGGCCGGTGACTTCGCGCAAGTCAGGAAGATGGTTCTGCTGAAGTAAATCGGACAGAGGACGGACTTTGCAATCGCTTGCGCCCCACAGTTCTGCTGCGGGTTGCTTCGGTCCTCCTATGCTTGACGTCTCAAAGCGCGGCGAATATCAGTGCCACGTGGAAGATGATTGCGCCATCACGCGTCTTGCAGCGATGGCGTGCGCTTCTTCTCTAAGCGCCGACGCTTGTCGGCGTCGAGGATGGCTTTGCGCATGCGGATGGACTTCGGGGTAACCTCGACCAGCTCGTCTTCCGCGATCCATTCGAGCGCCTGGTCCAGCGTCATCTTGCGGGGGGTGTCTAAGACCGCGCTTTGATCCTTGTTCGAAGCGCGGTGGTTGGTGAGGGCCTTGCGCTTGGTGGGATTGCAGGTGAGATCATCGGGGCGAGCGCTCTCGCCGACGATCTGTCCCGCATAGACCACCTGCATGGGGTCCACAAACAGAGTGGTCCGTTCCTGGAGCTTATCCATCTGGTATGAAGTGACCGGCCCCGTTGCCATGCTGATCAGCGAGCCACGGAAACGTGAGATGATTTCACCCTTCCAGGGGCCATAGCCGGAGAAACGCGACGTCATAATGCCCAGCCCGCGTGTGTCGGTGAGAAAATCGGTTCGGTATCCGATCAGGCCGCGCGTGGGAATGGAGAACTCCAGGCGGACGAGCCCGGTGCCGGTGTTTTCCATGTGGACGATGTCGCCCTTCCGCCGGGCCATTTTCTCCATGATCACGCCCTGGTATTCCCCGGGAACATCGATGATGAGCTGCTCCATCGGCTCGAGCACGCTGCCGTCCGGGCCAACGCGAGTAATCACTTCCGGACGGGATACACACAGTTCGATACCCTCGCGCCGCATCTCCTCAATCAGAATGGCCAAATGCAATTCACCGCGCCCGGAGACTTTCACGCCGTCGGCGCGGCCGATGTCCTCGACGCGCAGCGCGACATTCGTGCGCACCTCACGCTGCAGCCGGTCCTTCAGCTGCCGCAGCATGATCGCCCGGCCTTCGTTTCCGGCGAACGGTCCATTATTCACAAGGAAAAACATGGAGACGGTCGGTTCCTCGATCTCCAGCGGTTTAAGCGCCGGATTTTCGAGTCCCACGGCGGAAAAAGTGTCGCCAATGCCGATCTCATTGGGACCCGCAAGCCAAACGATATCGCCGGCGGAAATTTCCTCGACTTTGACGCGATCAAGCCCGCGCGTTACCCACATGTGTGTGCCCCGCTCGGTCGAGGCGGAAACAACATCCCAGCCGGCATCTTGGTTTCCAGAGTCGCGCCAGCGCGTGACCGTACGGACAAAATCAACGCCGCAAGCGAGATGGCCTTGAAGCACACGCCCACAACCGATCTGGCCGATGTAATCACTCCATGCCAGCGTGCTGATCTGCATCAGGAAAGGCGCCTCCGTATCGACTCCAGGCGCCGGTACGTGTTCGACGATGGTCTCGAACAGCGGCTCAACGCCGATGCGGGGATCATTTGCCAGATCACGCACAAGCCAGCCATCCAGGCCCGAACCATACAGAACCGGGAAATGCGCCTGCGCGTCATTGGCGCCCAATTCAATAAACAAATCGAATGTCTTGTTGAGTGTGTCGTTGGGTCTCGAATTGGGGCGATCAACTTTATTGATGATCACGATCGGACGCAGCCCCAGTCGCAATGCGCGCATGAGAACGTATCGGGTCTGCGGCATCGGCCCCTCGTTGGCATCCACCAACAGGAGAACGGAATCCACCATGGATAAAACCCGCTCGACCTCGCCGGAGAAGTCGGCGTGGCCAGGGGTGTCGATGATGTTGATCAGGTAGTCGTGCCAGTTGACGGTGCAGTGCTTGGCACGAATGGTGATGCCGCGTTCACGTTCGAGGTCGTAGCTGTCCATCAGCCGGTCGGCGACCTGTTCATTGTCACGGAAGAGGTGCGCGGCGCGGAAAATCGAATCGATCAGCGTGGTCTTGCCGTGATCAATGTGCGCAATAATGGCGAGATTGCGAATCTGTTTGGCTGTCGTCATGAGCGATCGGGTTCCTGTCTGCGAACATTGTGTCACCGCAGCTGCATCCCCTGAACAGGGATGGCCGAGGCCTTCCGGTTTGCCTGTGTTTTGATCGGAGAAGGAGCAGCACAAATGTGACGTCTGCGGGAATCTTTGATCAAAGCATTGAAATGTGTCTCATTTCCTCCTCAGACAACCAAGACGATGCTAATACGTCATCCAAGCGGATTTTGCGGGGTGTTTTTAGACCCACTGGGACACCATGGCACCCAGAAGAGTCCACGTCGGCCCCTCCCGTGCCCTTCCTTATGCCTCTGGAGTAGCCCCAAACACGAGCGGGGCGCCATCAGACACCATCGCTCTCAGGCACAAGCTCCACGTCACGACCGGGAATTCGGCCGACGATTGTGTTGCGGCCCCCCGGCCTGTTGAAAAACCCAGCGACCGGCCCATACCTGAAGATGCCCCCCCGCGAAAGCGGGGGGCCATGGGGATAGGAAAACGAGAAAATGGATTCCCCGCGTTCGCGGGAATGACGATTGGAGGGTTCTTCAACAGCCCCTCCCTCCGGTCAGCTCCCGGGGTTCGCCCGTGGATGTTTAATCAATGGCCTTCGAGTCAATCACGTTCCTGGCCATTTCAATACTGACTGATTCCTCGGTGAGCACCGGTCGGCTATACTCGTAAGTGAGCGCCGTTTCGAGGACAAACTGGGATGCCCATTCGGGTATGTCGAAGGTGAAGTGCTCCGTCCGCGACTCCTTGGGACCGATTCGGTTGTCCGCGTAGACACGCGTGGCCGCCACAAACATATCGGCAACGTTCTCAATTATTGCGCCATACTTGTCGCAGAGCACTTTCCGGTACACTTTGCGGCCTGACGCGATCTCGGCGCCCTGCGGGGTCTTCAGGACCACGTGGAGCACCACTTTCCGAACGGGAATCCCGGTTGGCAATTTGTGACCCGATTCCGCATTGGTGACGGTTACCGCGACATTTAATGTCCGTCCGTCCCTGGTGGCGTGCGTCTCGAGTGTGGCGGCGTGCGCGAGGTTGATAGTGGAATGGCCGCCCCGGAACTCATGGGCTGTCACATAGTAATTGGGAATATCACTGCGATCAACCACCTTCAGGTCATACATGATCGGCATGTGGCAGTTCTGACAGTGAACCTCATTACCCGGATATGGGGATGCCCTCCATTCGCTGTATGTCTCCAGCAGCATCACGCCGCTGGCGTTTGCAAATTCATGGCAGCCGGCGCACAGTTCGGAGCGGCGGTGCAGCTCGGAGTATTGCACCTGATGTCCCGACGGTTGCACGGGGGGATAGGGTCCATAAGCGATGCCCCCCGTGTCGAGATTGTAATAGGTTTCGGAGGCGCCGGCATTGACAGACGAAATCGAATGGCAGAAGGAGCAGGAGACGCCTTCAGCAGCCAGCGGCGAGTTGGGATCGGAATCGTGACTCAGATAGGCTGTAGGCGCATGGCAGCGCAGGCACAATCGGGTTGAGTCCCTGCCTATCTCGAGCATGAGCTTCATGTAGGCGGCCTGAAACGGCGGATCGGAATAGGACTGCCCGTGCAGGGAATGCTTCCACAATTCGAAGATGTTGCTGTGACACCCCTGGCAGACCTTAAACGACGCCAAACCCGCATCAGCGCCGACGGCCGTCACGATGGCAAGAATCAGCAAGACGACCAAGACTGTGCGCCACATGGTCAATCCCCCGGTCAGAAGGGTGAAATGACATCCTCGTGAACGAAACGGCCATCGACCGCTTTGAGAATATGGACATCCTTGAGAACATCACGTTTCTCGTTGATCGAGATTACTCCGGTCACACCATGGTATCGATCCGTGGATACGAGGGCTTGCTGCACACCGTCTCGCGAGATCGTTGTGGCGCGTCGCAGGGCATCCGCCAAGACCATGACCGCGTCATAACCAAGCGCCGAGACTGCGTTGGGTGGCTCGCCATAAACGCGCCGGAACGATTCCACGAACTGCGAACCCTTCTCCCGCTGAAGCTCGAGGGAAAAGTGGCTGCTGATATAGATCTGTCCCGAGCGAACACTCGCCCCTGTTAGCCGAAAGAGTTCCGGCGATTCCCAACCATCGCCGCCCAAAACCGTTACCGGGGACTTGATTGCGGCCAGCTGATTGATGATCGTGGCCGCCTCGGGGTAGTAGACAGGCGCGAACAGCAGATCGGGATTTGCTTTCACCGCGCGCCGGACAAGATCGTCCAGCCCCGCAGCCCCGTGTCCAAACCCCTCGTTGAAGACGACAGTCCCCCGCAGGTCATTGAATTGCGAGACGTAGAACTCGGCCAGCTTCTCGGAGTATGATGAACCCTTCTCGTAGATCACGGCAACCCGCTCGGATCTCAGGTGGTTCCGCGAGAACTGCGCCAAGGCCTTGCTTTGCAGCGGATCAGTGAAGCAGATACGGCAGACATATTCCCCGATTTCGGTCACATAGGGGCTCGTCGCCACGGGAAGAACAAGCGGCGTTCGAGCTTGCTGCGCAACCGTGCCCGCGGCCGCTGCATCGGTGGAGGTGATCGGCCCCACGATGGCCAGAAGTTGCTGGTTGTTGACCAAACTGGCGACTGCCTCCGACGTGGTAACTGGGTTGCCGGCGTTATCGCGGACAATCAGGTTCAGCGTGTTACCCTTGACACCGCCTGCCGCGTTGATCTCCTCCGCGGCCAAATTGATGCCGCGCAGCGCCTCTGTCCCATAATTCGAGGTCGGCCCGCTCAGTGGGAGAACAACACCGACCGACACAGAACGCTCTTCCGCATGACCGCTCGACACGGCCGCAACAATACCGATGATGGCCAGTATCCGTCTCATGCCCGCTCCGCTCTTTGCTGCCCAATAGCCACTATCGAGTTCCGTTGCGCCGTATGTATTCCATTAAATCGTTCATTTCCCCTGGCCCAAACCGGGGCCATTCCATTTTCTTTTGGGTCATCATCGCTGACATTGCCTGTCCGTTGTTCCACATATCGGCCACGATATCCATTTTGGTCCGTTCAACTCCGGGACGTGACAGATTGAAGGAACTATCGGGACCGTTCTCGCCAAAATAGTGGCATTTCTCACACCCCTTCTGGCGGAACAGCATCTCGCCACGGAGCGAATCGCCGGCGGGATCGAGAAACCGCAGGAAGTAGACAAATGCTGTCAGGTCGGCCATCTCGTTTCCATCAAACGTGCGTCCTTTCACGTCGATTTCTTCCATGCGCTTCCACATCACGGGACCGTGGTTCCACATGACCGCGGCAATCGCGCTTGCGGTCTTGTGAAATTTGCTCTTGGATAGATCCGGACCAATCGGCGTTCCGATATCAAAGATCCGGTGGCACGCGATGCACCCTTTCTCCTGAAACAACTGTTCACCCGCCTGGGGATTCCCAGGGCGCATGAACACACGTGTCGGATCAGTAACCGGAGACGCATCCCGGAGAAACGCCATCAAATCCGCCATCTCAGAACCGTCAAAGTGCGGCCACGCGATGCCCAGTTCATTCATCTTCGCCTTGATGCGGGGACCGTGATTCCACATCATCTGCGCCAGAAAGATCGGCGAGACATACTTCTTGATTGGCGCCAAATCAGGCCCCACCGCCTTCCCCATCCCCGCGACCCGGTGGCAATTCACACACCCCTTCTCCGAGAAGGTGCGCATCCCGCGGCCAATGTCGCCGGGCTTGTCAAAATAACTGATATAGTATGTGTACGCCGCGAGTTCCGTCAGATCCGCACTGCTCAGAACCGGCCGCGCCACATGCAGGTCCGTCATGATCCCGCTCATTTGGGGCGAGTGATTCCACATCAGGGCAACAATGTCCAGGAGCGACCGGTCCAGATCGGATCGTGCCAGATCCGGACCAAATGTGCCCCCCTGTCCTTCAATAGAATGGCACCGGTCGCATGCTTTTTTCGTGAATTGCAACGCGCCGATCAACGGATCTGCGGGGAGATCGGCCCGGTTGAGATCCGAAGTCCAGCCGGTGTTAATCATTAAGGTCAGTGCAAGGAGAATGGCGATACGCATGTGTCGTCCTTCGCTCAGGCGGGAAGATATGTCTTGACCCGTTCGGCGGTCTGAGAGACAGACAGTTCACGCCCCTCTTTGATCTCCCAGACCGAGACGATCGGGAACACTTTCGTGAATGCCATGTAGAGCAGGACAAAGAAGGCAAGACACCCGGCGGTGATGGACCACTCAACCCAAGTGGGATGGTAAAGTCCCCGTGGGTAGGGGAGCCGGGGGTTGACCAGCGTTGGTACTACGATAGTAAATCGCTCCAGCCACATGCCGATCGTAATTGGAATGGAAGCGACCACGCAACCAACCACAGTCCTCGTCTTCTTTCGGACAAGAACAACCAAAGGAATAACAAAACAGAAGAGAACCATGGCCCAGAACTGGGGTGCGAAGTGACCGGTCAACTTGGAGTAGAACACCGACATGTGAGTCGGCTCGGATCCATAGAACGTGGTCAGATACTCAGTGAACGTGAAGTAGAACCATAACAAAGTGAACACCAAAAGCAACTTGCCCAGATTGTCGAACTGCACATTCTTAATATATCGTTCCAAGTGGTACACTTTCCGGATGATCGCCAGCGCCAGCAGGAGGGCGGCCATGCCGGAGTAGATCGCGCCAACCACAAAATAGGGCCCAAAAATGGTCGAGTGCCACATCGGCTGAACCGTCATGCCAAACACCCATGAGACCACCGTATGGACGGACACCGCAACGGGTATGACGACGATCGCCATGATCGAGATGGCTCTCTCAAGGTGGTGCTTCTGCATGTCACTACCACTCCATCCGAATGACAGGAGGCGATAGAGCCACTGCGGATGCTTCCGCCGGTCGCGAAGAAGCGCGATGTCGGGGATCAACGGAAGAAGGAGGTAGATCGTGCTCGCGGTCAGATAAACACTGATGCTGGTCACATCCCACAGGAGCGGCGACCGGAATTGCCCATGCTTCAGGACATTCAACGCGCGATCTGGCCGCCCCAGATCCACAATGATGTTGAAGACTCCAAAAAACAACACCAGAACTGTGATCACTTCCGCCGCCCTGGTGATCGACCGTCTCCACTCCGCTTGGCACAGCCGCAGAATGGCGGAGATCAGTGTCCCCGCATGACTGATGCCAATGAAGAAGACGAAATTGGTGATATAGATACCCCAAAAGACGGGTCGGTTCATGCCGGTCACGCCGAGACCCGTGCTCCACTGGTGGTACCACACCCACACCGCAAACATCGCGATCGAAAAGAGAATCCCGATACTGATATAGAACCACTTGCCTGTCGTCATGATCGGACGAAGGAGCAGATCCTCATCGGTGCCGCTATATTTTGAATCGTCCATGTTTCTCTCCCTCGGTGAGGTAAAAGACCTTCGGCCGCGTGCCCAGATCTTCGAGGAGCGTAAATGCCCGAACCGAATGCGCCAGCCGGGAGACCGCCGAATAGGGATTGTCGAGATCGCCAAACGCGATCGCCTTGGCCGGGCACACCTCCTGGCAGGCCGTGGTGTAATCACCCTCGGCGATCTCGCGGTTTTCGGCCGCCAGATTCTCACGGACGCGGACGAGCCGGTGAGCACAGAACGAGCACTTCTCGACCACACCTTTGGGACGCAGGGATACGTCTGGATTCAGGTACTTCTTCTCCTCATCACGCCGGCTCGGCGGATACCAATTGAAGTACTTCGCGCTGTAGGGACATCCGGCCACACAATACCGGCAGCCGATACAACGCGCATAGATCTGCGCAACAAGACCTTCGTCGTTCTTGTAGGTGGCCCCCACCGGACACACCTTCGTGCATGGCGGATTCTCGCATTGGAAGCAGGGACGGGGAAGAATCCGCTTCGTGATGCTCGGGTATTCCCCTTCTGTAATCGTCAGCATGTCCATCCAGAAGATTGAACGCCCTTCACCGGCCAGGGCCGGACCAGCCGCTGGAATGTTGTTTTCTTCGCGGCAGACCGCCATGCAGGATCCGCATGCGGTGCACTTGTCCAAATCAATGACCATTCCCCAACGCGCCATCGTCCGTCACTCTCCTGTCTGCCGATGTTCTTCTCACCCAGCCGCGTACACGCGGACCTTCGTCTCGGCCACGGCGGGCACGCCGCTGAAACACTCCCGCGCCGGGGCCAGAATATCAAAGATATTTTCACCAAAAGCGAAAGTCCCAGATCGCCCAAGACCAGCGGGAATGGCGGCAACCCCCGGCACCAGCCCCGGATTGAGCTGCAATGGCAACTGCTTTCTTCCGTATGGCGACTCCACCCACACCCTGTCGCCTGGGTTCACTTTCAGCTTCGCGGCAGTTTCCGGGTTCAATTCAATCCAGCATTGCCATTTGACGTTGTCATAGTAGCCCACCATATCCGCAATCTTTTCGATTCTGGCGCCGTCGCCACGCAATGTGGTCAATTCAATCAGATACAAACTCAGATGGTCAGATTCTCCGGGTTTGTCCTCCGGATGCCTGTAGGCCCCCAACATCTGTGCGGAGCCGTTCCCATCAAGTCCGGCGCTGGCCAGCGCCCGATTGAGTCTCGCAGGTGACTGATCGAAACGGGTCGCCAGCGACTCGGACCGGAAGTGGAACTTGCCGGATGACGCGGGGACGCGCTCGGTGTCCGTCTCCTGCTGCGGGGTCGGATCCCACCAACCGCCGGTTGTCTTCAATTGCTCCCAGAACTCCTCGAGGTTCTGATACTCCTTGCGACGCCACCCGCGCTGCGCCAGCAACGACTCGAAGGAAACCGTGAACTGGTCTGAAAACAGTGTGCCAGCGTCCGACTGGAACAGATCCCTGCTCTTCGCCATCAGATACGACCGGTAGTTCTCCCACTGCTGCCAGTCACCCGCGAACAGCCGTTTTCCCAGCGCCAGAAACACATCTTCGGACTGGCGCGACTCGAAGAGCGGCGCGATCACAGGCTGTGTCAGGCTGACGACTGGATGGGAAAACGCCGAGTCCGGAATGACCAAATCATACTTTTCCAAGAACGTGCATTCCGGCAGAACCAGATCAGCCAGGAGGGATGTCTCATTCTGCAGGCACGTGACCGCGACGGAGAAGGGAATGGCCTGCAACGCCTGCCGAAACCGGTTGGCCTGCGGTGAATCGTACACCGGGTTGACGTTATTCAAGATGGCAAGATTGATGTGGTACGGAGCGCCGGCCAAAATGCGCTCCGGAAGTGACTCGACGGCTCCACGCCCACCCAAGTACGCAAACTGCTCCGTTGAAGCGGAAACGAGAGGCATCGCCGCGCCCTCTTTCAACGGTTCGGTCCGGAAGGGGTACTTGTTGGCCGGGCCTACACCACCGCGCACTCCCAGTCTGCCAGTGAGGGCATTCAATGCCATCACCGCCCAAGCCTGGTAGGTACCATCGACGGTTCCCGTGACACCTGCTCCCGGTATTGCGATCGCGCCGGGCGTCGTGGCAAATGTGCGCGCCAGGGAGATGATTTGATCCAGCTGCACACCGGTTTTCTCAGACACATATGCCGGATAATAGTTCTTCAGGACAAGACTCTTGAACCCTTCGGTGACGTTTCCCTGACGATCGGTCTCGTCCTCAAAACCGGTGCAAAACTCAGCAACAAAGCGGGCGTCATACAGTTGCTCTTTGACAATCAGGTAGGCAAGTCCGAGGGCCAGCAACCCGTGGGTTCCGGCCTCGATGGGCACCCAGCGTTCCGCTTTGGCGGCCGAGGCCGACAGACGTGGGTCAACAACGATGAAACGCCCCTTCTGCCCCTCAGCATCCAGCCATCGGCTGCGCAAGCCCGCGAAGTACACCGGGTTGTTGCCGCCTTCAAACACCGGATAACCGAAGCAAAGGGCCAGTCGCGCGTTTTCAAGATCATAGGAAATCTCTGCCGGTGTCCCTCCCCAGACTGCCGAACAGACTGGCTGGCTGGGATCGGACATCGAGTAGAGATTCGGACTGCCAAAATCAGCCATGAATTTCTGGATCATCTCCCCGCCGGGGCCCTTCTCCCGAGAGTCGAGCAGGAGCAGTTGCTCCGGTGTTCCGCTCTGCCTCAGTTCGGAAAGTTTATCGGCCAGCATCTGCTCCGCGGTTTCCCACGATACCGGTTTGAACTGACCGGAACCACGCGGTCCCGAGCGCATCAGCGGCTGCCTGATCCGGTCGGGGTGAACCAAGAGGGCCATGGCGGCAACGCCCACGGGACAGAGCCCCCCGCGACTGACCGGGTGAACCGGATTCCCCTGGATTCCGACCGGGATGCCATCGACCCTGCGAATCCGAATGCCGCAACCGCCCGGGCAGGCCCCGCACGTGCTGCTGATATAATTGGTGAGGAGCGGGCCGCTGTACGGTCCATCTTCATGATAACCGGAGGCGGCCAGCAGGGTATCGAACTGCAGGACCGTGAGGGCGGCCGTGCACTTCCCCAGCGCTGCCAGAAAATCTCTTCGCTCCATGGTTCCCGTCTTTTCCTAAGTGTGGCAGGCGAGGCAGTCAGTACTCGCCCGTCTGTCTTTGTGACACCCTATACAGAAATTCATATTGATGATGCCGGTGGCCGGCTTGCGAGGTGGCGCTGCCAGCTCCTTCATCTCGCCGTGGCAATTCTGGCACCCGATCTGGCCCAGCGTCACGTGCCGAAAGTGGGAGAAGTACACATGTTCCGGCAAGACATAGACTCTCTGCCACTTGATCTCCTCACCAGATGACAGCAACGCGACCAGCTTTTGTTCCTCTGACGATGAACCTTGAGGTTCGCTATGGCAGCCAGCACAGACCTCGTTTGTGGGCAACGTCGCTTTGCGGTTCTTCACAACGTAACGATGGCATTCCACGCAGTCGAGACCCTGATCCACAATATGAATCTTGTGGCTGAATTGGATCGGCTGGGGAGCGGATGACGCCACCGGAACAGCTTGACTCCGACCACACGCCAGATTCAATGCCAGCGGCACAATGCCCAAGAGCAGGAACCGACCGGCCGCTCTAACGGTTATATTTGTGCTTGATCCGCTCATAGAATTCCTTGAACTCAAATTCCTTGTAGGCCGGAGAGCGTTTGTTGTGACACTTGACGCATGTCTTTTCATCGGGAATGACCAGCCCTGCATTCAAAGC
Source organism: Candidatus Zixiibacteriota bacterium (assembly GCA_036170655.1). GTDB lineage: Bacteria > Zixibacteria > MSB-5A5 > WJJR01 > WJJR01 > JACRMA01. The sequence goes on from JAVHPP010000145.1 coordinate 24,404, forward strand.
CTGTTTGTGCTGTTCTTCACGGCCGCTGGCGTATTTCGCACTCGACATGATCGAGGGAGACTTGTATTCGGAACCCGGTCCATGGCAGGCCTCGCATTGGACACCGGCTTCCCGAACGAAGGAGGCGGCAAAATGAGACGTGTCGAGCCCATACCCAGTCACATGGCACTCCACGCATTCCGCCGCCTTTTGGGGATCTCCCTTGACCCCGGCCTTGGCCGCCAGCTCTTTCGCCTTGGGCGTGGCCAGTGTCGCATAAGCGTTCGCGTGCTTGGAATGACTCCAGATCTCGTACTGATTGACTTGATCCTTGCGGTTATGGCAGATCTTGCACTTCTCCGCCCCCACAAAGCGTGGCGCGGCCTGCACAGGCGCTACGAACGGGAACGACGTCGCCACGATCATCACAATGCCCAATTTGACGGCCATTTTCATCGGACTTTCCTCCTTAGTTGTGTCTCGATCGCTCCCGACAGCGCCTCCGTCAGCTCACTGTCAGTGAACGGCCTTGTCAGGTAGTAATAGAGCCCCGAACGTCTCAGTTCCTTTTCCAGTTCCAACGGTTTCTCGTCCGACACGGCGACAATCAATAACTCTGGGACTATTTGCTTCATGATGCGAATCGCGTCAGTCACGCTGATGTCGCCCACGGTGCTAAAGGCGTAAAGAAGGACAACCGTGAACTTGCCACGGGCGAGATCCTCGAGCGCTTTCTTGTATGTGGTGGTCTCGCAAACTCCAGCCCCCCTCTCCGCCAAAACACGCTCGACCAAAGACCTCTCCGATGCTGGGATCTGCTCTGCGATAAGTAGTATGTCCACAGCACCTCCTCACGGCACTGTGCGTATCAAGTTTCATGCCAATCTCGGATTCGCCACTCAAGATTCATGGCGACACACAACCCATTGACAGGTGCGACGTTAGATATGAAACTGATGGGAACGACTAATCTGGGGAATCCCTCAAGAACAGAACCGCACCAAAACGGGATACCAGTGGGGCATTATTCCCCACGATCGCTCTGCGCGAGTCGCCGCAGGATTGTCTTTCGATCGATCTTGAGGATTCTTGACGCCAGTTGCTTATTGCCGCCGGTTTTCTCGAGGACCCATGAGATGTAGGCCTCTTCCAGTTCATCGAGTGTTGGGAACTCGTCATGGCCCAATGAGCGAAGAATGGCCTTCAGCGGCGACACGTTCCGCGGCAGGTCACCGATTTCGATCGTATCACCCTCGGCCAGCAAGACGGATCGTTCAACGAGGTTGCGCAGTTCACGAACATTGCCTGGCCAGTCATGCCGTGTCAGCGATTGAAGCGCGGCATCGGAGAAGTGTCTGTCGGCATCCCCCGACCGTCGCAGATCCGTCAGAAAATGATCGATGAGCACCGGAATGTCCTCCGAGTGGTCTCTCAAAGGCGGAAGGAGGATACTGACCACGTTGATACGATAGTACAAGTCCTCGCGGAACTCTCCCTTGCGAACCATTTCCTGGAGGTCCCGGTTCGTAGCGGCAAGCAAGCGCACATCGACGCTGATTCGCTCGTTTCCCCCCACCCGGCGGAAAGATTTGGTTTCCACCACTCGGAGTAACTTGACTTGGAGCGCCGATGGCAAGTCCCCGATTTCATCAAGAAATACCGTGCCACCGTCCGCGATTTCGAAAATCCCATGTTTCCTCGTCACCGCCCCAGTGAACGCGCCGCGTTCGTGACCAAATAACTCTGACTCCAAGAGACTCTCTTTCAGGGCGGTACAGTCCACAATAATGAAGGGCTCATCCCGCCGCGAGGAGTACTTGTGGATGAGGTTCGCAACCAATTCCTTCCCGGTCCCCGATTCACCACGGATGAGAACGGTGGAGTCGGAGTCGGCAAAGCGGCCAATGAGCGACTTCACCTCGAGCATGGCGGGTGAATACCCAATCAGTTCGCCGTCACGCAGGTCGGAGACCCGGCTCTTCAGCATCTGATTGCGTGCGGCCAGACGCCTTTTCTCCAGGCAGCGCTGCAACACCTGCTCGACCCTGTCCAATTCGACCGGTTTGGTGATGTAGTCATAGGCGCCATTCTTCATGGACGTTATCGCATTCTCGATGGTCGCGTTGCCGGTGAGCATGATCACATCCGCCGACGGGTACCGAGATCGGATCGCCTCCAGCAGGTGCAATCCATCCGTTCCCGGCATCACGATATCCAATATCACAATTTCGATCGCCTGCTCCTGAAGAATGGCGAAGATGTCGCTTCCGTACCCGGGCATCACGTGAAAACCCATCTGGGTTAGTTCATTGGCGAAGACTTTCGAGAAGACCGCGTCGTCATCCACCAGCAGAATTCTTGCTTTCTCTTCACTCATGCTGACTTGGCACCTCCACAGGGGGGATGGGGAACGACACCCGGAAACAGGTCCGGCCTTGATAACTCTCCACCACCTTGATAGTTCCGCCGTGGCGTTCGACAATCCCCTGACTGACCGACAAGCCGAGACCGGTACCCATTCCCACGGGTTTGGTGGTGAAGAACGGCTCGAAGATCCGCGCGAGGTTGCCTGCGTTGATTCCCGGCCCGTTGTCTGTCACCGTTACCGACACAGAGTCGGCCTTCGCCTCGGCCGCCATTTGGATCGTCCCACCCATATCCACCGCCTGGATGCTGTTCAAGATCAGATTAACGAACACCTGGACAAGAGAATCCTTTGAACCGGCGATGAGCGGAATCTGGCCAGCCGGGCTGACAAGCAGTTTGATCTGCTTCTTGCCCGCCTCGAACTGCAGGAGAGACACGCTCTCCTGAAGGACCTGGCCAATATCGACCGGCTCCATCGCCGGCGCGGAGGCCGCCGAGTAGTCGAGCAGTTTTTGGGTGATCATTCTGCAGCGTTGAGCGGAACTCTTGATGACCTGAAGATATTCGCGCCGACCCTCATCCCAGGCGGCCCGATCCCGCAGCAGGCCTTCTGTGCAGGTCAGGATGGAGGCCATAGGATTGTTGATCTCATGCGCGATGCCTGCCGCCAGTCGGCCCACGGTGGCGAGTCTCTCAGACTGATAGACTTGATTTTCCGCCGCAATGCGCGTAGTGACATCCCGGATAACGATGATCACCTCGGGCCGGAGCCAGGGCGGCAGCACAAGCCGGCCGACATGGATCTCCAAGTGCTTGTCCTCCTGTCCGGGGCAGCGCAGCTTGAGGACCCCTTTGACAGCCACATCGGTCTCTTGGGCAGCCGCAATCATCGCCTCGATCTGCGCCAGCCGGTCCAGGGGAGCGCGGGAGAAATCCAGACGCGTCCCTTGCTCGAGGAAAGACGGAGCGACACCGAGGATCTCGCCCACAGACTTGTTGGCGAACGCGACGACGCCGTCGTCGATAATTAGAATGCCATCGATCAGATTCTCGATCAGGTTCGCGAGGTAATTACGATGGCCGGCAATCTGGTCGATCGACGTTTTCAAAGCCGTTTTCATGTTGGAGACGCTGTGGGCCAGCGAGGCGAGCTCATCTTTGCCACTCAGCTCGATGTCGACCGTCAGCTCGTTGGCGGCCACCCGGCGCGCCAGAGACTCGAGGGTGACCACGCGGTTGATCACCTGCCTCTTAATGTACCAGCGGAGCAACAACATCAGAATCAAGACCGCGATGCCGACCACGGCGGCTGACAGCCGAAGATTGGCGAGAATCTTCGCTCTCGCCGGCTTCAGTGATCGGTCCATTACTAAGAGGCCATTGTGGACCTTCTGGCTATCGTGGCACCGGTGGCATTCTCGTTTGTTGTCGATCGGCGCCACGACACGCAGCACTTGATCGCCCTGCACTGTGATAACAGTCCCCAGAACATTGATCGCCCTGCCATCATGGCAATCGCGGCATCCCGCATGATCTTGCTGAAACTGTGTGCCAATCATGGCCTGATCTGATGCCGCCTTCACGGTGCCCGAAGTATCAAGCAAGAAGACTCTGACGATGTGCGCGTGGCCAGAAACCGTCTCAAAACTGTGCTGGATGGCCTGCCGGTCCTGGTTGAGCATGGCAATTTCCAAACTGGAGGTCAGCGTCTGACAGAGCGCCTCAGATGATTCTGTCTCCAGGCGCGTCAGTTCGTGACGATACCAATACGATTGGTAGATCAGGTAGAGACCGAAGATGACCAGAATCGTGGTCGTAACGAAGGCGGCTATCTTAAAGTGCAGACCATGCGGGATCCCGATGGGAGGGTGGAGATTCATACCCGCATGCCTCGATGGCGAGCGGGCCGCCCCAGTGATGCCGGGTCGCTGCCGGCCCTTTGTGGGACTGGCGCAGCCTGCCGCAGGGTGCCCGAGGCCGCACCTATCTGTCTGTGACCAGCTGCCAACGGGGGGTGTCGAAAAGCGACACGCACGCGAGAGTTCTTGTCAGTGCGCATGCAGAGTGGCGGAGGACCACGCGACAGCTGTTGCGAAACGGACGCGACTCCCGGCCACTCCCAATATAACTGCCGAATGGGCCTCGTCCACAGGAAGAGGAAGAATGGGGAATCATTGTGGCCTAGAAAGTCCGATCTGCGTCCAAACCGTGAAATAGAAAGTCCATTTCAGAACGAAAAAACGTGCACACCCCGCATTGGGCTTGAGCCAGCAACGACAACCCGAAATCGCCTGCCAGCCGCGGTCGCAAGAGACTCAGCCCTCCCTGTCCAGCGCATGCAAGGTATGAGACCGACGCGCATCATTGGCCCCACACAGGATAGAAATTCTCGACGCGGATGTGAAAACATTTGTCATGATCGTGCGTATCAGGTACTGATGCGCCGTTCATCCGCCCAGAGACTGTGGCTTGTGCTGATTGCACTTCTGGCGGTTTGCTTCTTGACCCTGGCGGCTGCACACAGCCATGCTGGCCACACTGACACACAATGCTGGTTGTGCGCGGCATCGGTCGGGCATCTCGGGATTCCCGCATTTGCCGGTCTCTTCGTTGCAAGCGCACTCACTATTTCCTCTGTCGAAGTCTGCTGTTCGGGTCTGGCCACGGTCGAACCCGTCAGCCGCTTGTCGGCACGTGCACCCCCAACAGTCTAGATCTCCCCTGATCGTCAGTTAGCATTATTGGCCGAGTGACCCTGTGTCAGCGCAGGGCGCCAACTCATTTGTGGCAAAAGGGATTTATGCAAACTCCCAATGGGAGCGCGCTCAAAGAGGGATGGCCCATGCGAAATGCTGTCCTATACAGCCTGGTGACAATCCTGATTGTCGGGGGACACGTGTACGCGGGAGTGGTCAACCCAGATATCTCTGTTGTCGGCCAGCCTTTTCTTCGCGTGACCGACGACAAACAAGACCAAAACTCAAAGCGCGTGCGGCTCGATGCAGGCGAGACCGAGTTCCTTTTCGATGCGTATCTGAACCCCTATGCCCGGGGAATCTTCATCCTCTCTTTGGGGACGGGGGGAATCAACTTGGAAGAGGGATATTTCACGATCCTGAGGGGACTGCCCGGTGGTCTAAACGTGAAAGGCGGGAAGTACCGTGTCGGCTTCGGCAAACTTAATCCTGCTCATCCCCACGCCAATCCGTTTGCGGAACCGTTCCGCGTGCTCGGCACCTACCTGCCGGGCAACGAGTCCTTCAACGAGACGGGGATTTCTCTCTCAGGACGGATTCCAATGCCGGGGGACATGTCCCTGATGGCCTCCATGGACGTGCTGCAAGGCGACTCATTCCGCAGAGTTCGTACGGTCGACAGCGCGTCGGTGGCTGCGGGCAACCCGCTCAACC
>JAVHPP010000146.1:0-1647 GCA_036170655.1 Candidatus Zixiibacteriota bacterium
GTGCTGCGACCCAGGCGGCGTCTTCCAAATCCTCGTCCGTCCCACGACGGAGCTTTGCGATGATGAAATCCACCGGGGACAGAAGCTTCACCGTGAGTCGGGGTTCGTCGATCAAGATCGTCGCGTGATCACGATAGCCGGGCGGCATCGCCACCACCGACCAGCCGGACAGGCTTTGTCCCAGATTGGCGGGAATGCCGTGGCTGCCCAGGAACTCTTTCAGCGACCGCACGCCCTCGCGGAGTTCGCCATCCACGTCGATCGTGGCGCGGGAGGGATGGCCGTAAGCCAGCATGGCCAAGCCGCCGATCAACAGCAGATCGACGGGATGCCCCGTCTTGGCGGTGTACTGCCCGAGCAGTGTAATCAGGCGGTCAAGGGTGATCGTGGACAAATTCGAGAGCCTCCGCAAATTGGCGGTACAGGCGATCGTCGATGAGGCCCAGGTCTTCGGGGAGAGGGGAGCGTGGAACAAGGCTGGAGATGAGGGTTTGGTACTTCGTGTACCATCGGCAGGCGGTCCGGTAGGCCTGCTGAACGAGCGGATGGGCCAGACTCGTCCAGTCGATGGCATCGTTCACTAGGATTTCGAGCCAGAGAATGCGGGCGACCCTCGGATGCTTAAGCGCCTCATCAAGAGAGGGCACGCCGAGGTAGGCCGGCAGCAATTTCAGCGGTTGGGCGGAGCGTGTTGGGGCCATGGAGTAAGATTCTACACGGGTTGCGCCAAGATGCCAACTCGAATGGCCGATGCGGGACTTTCACAGACGGGACGCTCGGCGTCCGCTCCTACGACTCGGTCTTCTCCAGAAGGACTCGGAACCCGGCTTGCCGGAAATGGTCGTCGGTTGTCAGCGCGTTGGTCAGGCCCTGGTCCTGCATGACGACGAACGAGAGACAGTCGGTCAAGCCCCAGGTCTTATCAGACCGCTGCTCGTAGAGGGCGAGGGCGCGCGCCAGCAGAGTCGAAGTCAGGGAAGCGATTCGGATGTTCGGTGTTGTTTCGCAGGTACGTATGAAGGTGGCGGCTTCGGCTCGGTATGAGCGTGCCAGAATATTGCCGACCTCGATGAAGATGGCTTCGGTTGCCCACACTTCTTGCGCGGCCCGCATGCGTGGAAAGAATGCACGAGCGGCTGCATGATAGTGATCGCGGGAGTTCAGAAGCGCTCGGAGCTCAACCGTGGCTCGTCGCCTGATGCTTTGGGGTGCCGTAGAGGTAGTGATCGTGTTCAGCCGCCCAGTCTGATGGGCCAACCACTGCGCCTGTGAGATGCTCAAGGGTATCCCAGGCGGAAAGATCCTCTCGGGCTTTTTCGGTTTCGTCCGCGATTGTGACCTGGTATCGTTCGTTGGGTTTGAGATCAACCGGGTTGTCGGGGCGGAGCGTCTGCCCATCAAAGGTCGCTGTGAACGTTTTCGGCATGGGTAACTCCGTACGATCCCAGGCGCAGCCGACATATGGAAAACGGCGGCTCAAGCCTGCACGCATGGTAACCTGTGCGCCGGCGGAGGTCAAGCTATCCGCCATTATGCGCGAGTGGAAAGGAGGGTGTTTATGCGGATGGGGTTACTGATGGGGCTCTTCTTCCTGCTGACCGGCCTGATCGGGTGCCAGTATTACGAAGAGTACCGCAACATCAAAGG
>JAVHPP010000147.1:0-7656 GCA_036170655.1 Candidatus Zixiibacteriota bacterium
AGGCGGTGAAGCTCTTTGGTTTGGCGGTGGCGATTTGGCTGGCGCTCCTGTTCTACCTTACGAAATGCACGTACATGACCGTAGTCTCTGCTTGCAGCTTTGTCTTCCTGGTGCAAATCCCCAATGCGATTCTCACAGGGCTTCTTGTTCGCCTTAAGGGAACAACAAGGGTATCTCTCGGACCGGCGGCCTTGCTGCCGTCAGATTGGTTTCGATCCCCGCTATTCAATCTACTCGACAGATTGGACGTCTTTTCAATCTGGATGGCGATCCTTCTGGTCATGGCGCTACCGATCGTTGCCGAGTTGCCTCGCAAGAAAGCTGCACTGATCGTAGCGTATCTCTGGATCGTATGGCTCCTTGAGGGCGCGCTCTTGGGTAACCTGGTACAGATAGTATAAGGGGCCAGAACCGCCGGATGCTGATACCACCGAACCCCTGCTCTTCGCTGTTGCTCCTGTCACATCATCCACATCGCTTCTTACAGATGAGCGAGTCAAAGCGAAGAGGACCCGTGGTCGAGGTGCCGGATACGCTGGTCTTCGTCAGGGAGGCAGATAGCTGAGTCCTTGATCTTGGTCTACAGACCTGTCGTGTCTGAACTGGCGGGGGCGAATGCAGAGCCATTCCAGCGAAAAGTGAAAACCGGCTTCAGTGCGGTATCTGTTGGCGGAATCGTGTCGGTGACCACGGCGACATCGGGACGACCGGCGTAGACGCGAAAGGCATCATCCATGGATGTGCGGAATACCCAGGCGCCCCCGACATTGTCGGGAAGATCCACGAAGCGTATCTGCGCGTCGGGCGGAAGTGTCCGGCCCAGTTCCGTTGCCGCCGTTACAATTGTTCGCGACAGCGTCGCCGCATCATGCCAATTCTCTAAGGAACTACGCAGCCACACCACGTGGAAAAGTATGAGCACGCAGAATGCCGCCGGCATGGCGACGCGTCCCCAGCGTCCCAGAACATCAGTAAACGACTGATGCCAGCCTGCCAGCAGGACGGCGATGGCCGCTGATGATCCGACGGAACCGAGATACAGGAGCCGCTCGCCCGTTCCTCTGAAGAAAAGAATCGGAACCGCTGCAATGAACATCCACCAGGCGAAACGGCGCGCGACGCGGTTTCCCCACAACAACATGGCGATCCAAAAAAGCAGTGCGACCGTCAGCGCGGTGAAAATGCCCAAGTGAGACAGGACGAAGTCGAAAACCACGGACGACTCATGTGTCTGATACCATCCGTTCCAAACACTCAGAAGTTTGCGGAAATTGGCAGGGAAGAGGTTTGCCGTCATCACGAACAGAATGTTCTTGGCGACATTGACGCCGGCCTCCAGCCTGTAGGCCCTGTACGCCTCGGCGTTCATCGCTGTGGTAATGGCCCCGATCCGGCTGGCGAAATAGACAATCGTGAGTATCAGGTATGGCCAGAGATGGCGGATTCTCCGCAGCAGCGCATGTAATGTGACGCGCTGCGGTTCCGTGCCAATTGTCATCATTTGAGAAACAGTCACGGGCTGGCATGGTACCAGCAGAAGCAGAGGCATGAGGACAATCGAGTCCTCCTTGGTGAAAAACGCCAGCACGGCGAGAACCAGCGCCAACCATCGCCGCCATCCCCACAGAGACGTTCGTGGAGACGACTCAACGAGGATGGTGCACAGGACGAACAACGTCACCAATAACGACGTGCGCCCGGAAATCCACGCCACCGGTTCGGCGTGAATGAAGTGAACCGTGAACAAAACACCGGCCGCCAGTGATGCCCATGACGACTGGACAAACCGTCGCACGAGAATCACCACCAAGAGCGAATTGAGCAGATGCAGCGCCAGGTTTGTCAGATGCCAACCTACGGGGTTTAGGTCACTGAGTTGGTAGATCAGCCATCCCGACAGGGATACGACCGCCTGAAGCCGGAAAAACGATGTCACCGGCTCGGATGTGCCGCCAATCCAACCGTGATTGACGAAGACGCCGCCGGGACGAGAACAAGACCAGAGGAAGTCGAAGTCGTCGGAGAGAAAGAAGTCCGTGAGACACAAAGAATAGATTCCGGTCACCAGCACGATCGCGCTGACCACCAGAAGAAACGGAGTGATCGTCGAACGACGGGGTCGGAGTTGAGTTGGAAGACTCATCAATAATTTGGATTGTCAGTTGTGAAGTGATCAACCCGAGGCGTTGTGTACATAATATGTATTATCAGACGTAAAGAATGGGAACAGACGTGCCACAGATCAATGGCATAGGAACACCCTTTGTCTTCGAGTGCTGACCATGGGGTCAATCAAACACTGTGTGGGAACTGCGCCACAGAAATGTCCGGCAATTCGCTTGTAAACTGGAAACGTTTGATGTAGAGCTTTATATGATACTGGTAACATGCTGTTATACAGCGGGTAACGTATTCTGATAAAATCCCCGGGAAATGGCTGCAGGGTCGGTCATGTATTTGCAGATGTACTCGCTGGGTGGGCCTGCCGATGGGCAGACATCCAAATCAACTGAGAACTCCTCCCTCTCCGAGGTGTGGTTTGATACCGGACGGCATGGGGGGCGACGAAAGTCGCCCCCCATGGCTTATGTCGTTGTTTTTGCAGTCAATGTGCGCAGCCGTCTCGGCTGCGAGCGCAGGCGAGACGCCTGAACCACAAGGTTAGAGGGCGGATGATAACGGGACAGCGAGGTGTTGGACGCAGCAGTTCAGCTGGCTCAGCTCTCTGTCATCTTGACACGTCCCGTGGCCGCGAGAACATCCACGGTGTAGATTTGCTGCGAATGCGATGCGGTGAATGTCACATTACCCGAGGTGGACGCGGCGCCATTCATGTCGAAGACGACCGCGTTGTTGGCGAAGGTCGAGTAACCGAGTTGAATGTCGCTGTTCAGCCTGGTGGTCGTGACGAGGGAATCTCCCGTCTCGTAAGTTCCCAATCCGGGGTTGGCGCGATCTTCGAAGAGAATGAACTGGCCGTTGGTGATGTCAAAGAAGACGCCATACAGCTTCTTCTCCGTCACGGCCAGCGAGCGCGCTTCGCGCAGCGCCGAGACGGCGTCACGAACCGCGGCCTTGGCGCGCATCTTGGGCATGTAGTCGAGCCAACTGGGAATCGCCATCGCGGAAACGACGGATATAATGACGCCGACGATAACCAGCTCAATCAGGGTCGTACCTCTGACATTTCTGTGTAACCGCTTCACGTCAAGCGCTCCTTCCTATATGGGACTTCGCGCATGAACAACAGAAGCAATCCATCTGCCGACGATCAAGAAATGGCCCAGGACTGCCATCGAAACGCAAGACAAGGACATGCAACGACTTGGCGGATGTGGATCGGGGTCTCGTGCCCCCGTTACGGGTGCGTAACCGACTGATCGACGGACGGCCACAGATCAGATGTGGGGTGCTCCCCATAGGGATTGATGTGGCGCAGCCGTCGCCGCTGCGCTGCGCAGCCGTGGCGTCGGCGCCAAATGTCAGGGAATCGACATTTGTACGTGTGTCACCCGCTTGCCGAAACTTTTGCCGACTTCATACGTCTTACCGATGTCCACGATGGCGTGGCGCCCATTCGTCTTCATCACGCTGCATGGCAATTGCCGAACCGGAACACCAGTTATGACTGGCCTGATACCCCTCTCTTCCGCCTAATTCATCCTCTGACGTCAAGGAGTCCCCTGTGCATTGGAGTGCAAACATGATTCGAAAGACTCTACCCCTCCTGTTCCTCGTTTTGGGATGTTTTGTTCTGCGGTTGCCGGATGCGACCAGCCAGACATTTGGCGCGGGTGAGCACAAGCAGATGCGGGCGGTGCGGGTCAACAGCCCGTCCCCGAAAGTTGATGGCTGTCTCAACGACCCCGCCTGGACATACGCCGAGTTTGTCTCTGACTTTCTCCAGAAGGAACCGAGCGAAGGCGCTGTGCCCGCGGAGAGCACCAAAGTCGCCGTCCTCTATGACGACCACGCGATCTACGTCGCCGCACGCATGTACACGCGCCATCCGGAAGCGGTCCGGACCGATGTGAACCGTCGCGACAATCCGGGAAACGCCGAGCAGATCATCCTGTCGCTGGACACCTACCACGATCACCGCACCTCGTATGATTTCGGCGTGACGGCCTCTGGAGTAAGGTTTGACCGGTACCACCCGGATGACGTCGAGTACAACACGGATTTCTCGTTCGATCCGGTCTGGGAAGCCGGGGCGGGTGTCGATTCTCTGGGCTGGTGCGCCGAGATGCGCATCCCCTTCTCCCAGCTTCGTTTCAACAACCAGCCCGCGCAGGTGTGGGGCATCAACTGGAACCGCTGGATTCCGGCCCTCAATGAGGATGATTTCTGGATCTATACCCCTCGCAATGAATCCGGCTGGGCATCACGATTCGGGCAACTGCTGGGAATCGAAAATGTCAAGCCGTCGCGCCGGCTGGAGCTTCTCCCCTATGTGGCGGGCAATGGGCGATTTGAGGATCAGCCGTCCAAGGGCGACCCATTCCACGACGGGCGCGAGATGTCGCCACGTGCCGGCGGTGATCTGAAAATGGGGTTGGGACCCAACATCACGCTCGACGCCACGGTGAATCCCGACTTTGGCCAGGTAGAAGCAGACCCTGCGGTCGTCAACCTGAGCGCGTTCGAGACTTACTTTCAGGAACGGCGCCCGTTTTTCACCGAGGGGAATGGTATCCTCCAGACACAGGGTCCCTCCTATTTCTACTCCCGTCGCGTCGGCGGCGCGCCTCATGGCAGCGCCGAGGGCGACTTCATAGACGCGCCCCAAAACACGACGATTCTGGGCGCAACCAAAGTGACGGGCCGCCTGCCGTCAGGAACATCGATTGGCGTTCTGACCGCTCTCACACAGCGCGAGTACGCACGGACGTACGTCGATTTGACGAAAACACACGGCCGGACTGAGGTCGAGCCTGCAACGGGATATGCGGTCGCCCGCGTCATGCAGGAATTCGGCAAGGATGCATCGACGGTCGGGCTGATTCTGACCGGTGTGCACCGTGATCTACCAACGGACAACCCGCTGGCATTCACCCTGCGGCGCAACGCCGTGACCGGAGGCGGCGACTGGAATCTGCGTTTCAAGGGAGGCGCGTACGTTCTCGACGGGTACGCCGGCTTCAGCCATATCACCGGCGAGCGTGAGACAATTGTGCAGGCGCAGGAATCGAGCGCGCGGTATTACCAGCGCCCCGACGCCGATTATGTCGAGCTGGATTCGAATCGCACTTCTTTGTCGGGGTACACCGCCTCTGTCCGGATCAATAAGAAGAACGCCAAGCATTGGCTCTGGGGGTCGAGATTCGCAGTCGAGTCGCCCGGTTTCGAGATTAACGACGCCGGGATCATTGGATCGACCGACGACATCGCGTCACTCTGGGGCTTGGCCTATCGGGAAAACACTCCGGGAAAAATGTTCCGGCAATACGACTTTGGATTTCACCCCGGAATCGGCTGGAATTACGGCGGCGTGCGTCAATTCACAGACCTTGAACTCAACGCAAACGCCACGCTGAAGAACTACCTGTCTGTCTCCGTTGATGGCAACGTGTCGTTGCGCGCCCAGAGCGACGATGCCACCCGGGGCGGGCCGCTGATGGGAAAGCCAATGTCGTGGAACATCTGGGGAGAGATTTCGAACAACTACTCGGCGCCGATCCGTTGCGGAATTGACGGGTACTACTGGCACGACGAGAACGGTGGCTGGGGCTATGGATTGAATCCCTTGTGTTCGGGGCGAGTGGGCAGGCGATGGGGATTCTCAGTTTCTCCCCATTACGATCGTGGGGTCGAGAAGCGCCAGTATGTGGGGACCGACACGACCGGCGCTCCGGCGCTAACCTACGGGACACGATACATTTTCTCCACGATCGAGCAGAGTACCGTTTCGGCGCGGTTCCGTTTGAACTACTTCATTACGCCCGACATCAGTCTCGAGGCTTACGCCGAGCCGTTCGCGTCCAGCGGCCGGTACTATGATTTCGGCGAGCTGCCGGCCCCGGGAAGACGTGATCTGCGCCTCTACAACACGGATGGAACGACCATCGTCAAGCAGGACGATGGCTCCTACTTAGTCACTGATGGAGCAAACAGTTTCGCAGTCAGCGCCAATGACTTCGGATATTTGTCATACCGCAGCAATGTCGTACTTCGTTGGGAATTCCATCCCGGCAGCACCCTCTACCTTGTTTGGCAGCAGAATCGTTCCGGTGACAAGAATCCCGGGATGCTCGTGCGTCCACATTCATTGTGGGATGCCCGCCGGACTTCTGGAGAGAACTTCCTGGCCATCAAGTTCAGTTATTGGTGGGCCGTGAACTGACAGCGTCGCCTACGCGAATAGGAGGACACAACAGAGGCGGGGAGTGACTTCTCCCCGCCTCTGATTTTTGACAAATGCCCTGCTGATCTATCTCTCCAGCCCGCTGCCGGAACGGTGTGTTGGCGTCGCTGGCTGGCATGGCACACATGGCGCCCCACCCTGGCTGAACAGGTAGGTCGTCAAGGCCTTGACGTCACGTGTATCCAGCACGCCATCACAGTTCACATCACCCTGAACTGTGATCGGGCAATTGGTGCCGACGCCGGCCTGCGGCAAACCACGGTAGAGAAAATCGGCCACGAGGGAAAGATCGTGGATCGACACTTCACCGTCACCATCAATGTCTCCCCTTGCGGGACAAGTGCAGGGATCGACACTGGCGTCACCCTGTTTGGTGGATGCACCCACACCCGCGCAATCCTGAGGATCGCGCATCTGGATACGGACGACAAGGGACCATTGCCAGAATTCGCCGCAGGTTGAGAAACAGCGAACTGTTGCACGCACGATGCCGGCCGTCGTTGGTGAGTAGACCCAGTATCCATCGACGATCTCGCCTGGTCCAAACGCGACGCCGCAGCTCACGAACCCGTCAAGCGGTTGGTAGAGCTGGATGAGAATTGGCACAGATGCACACGCGAGGACGGTCGTGTCAAGGTACGGCGAGCAAATCGGCTCCAACGGAGCGGACGGGAACCTGACGATGAATGAACCTTCACAGAACGCATTGCACGAATCGGTGCAGCGAATGGAAATTGTGTCGATTTCCGGTCCGCCCGGCTTGTAGATCCACTGGCCGTTCGAGATCCTGCCCGGACCGGAGACGATCTGGCAATTGGGAACCTCATTGTCCGGATCGGTCGTGCTGAATGGCAGTCTAACGGTCGTCGGGGTGCACTGGAAGATGGTTGTGTCATGCGGGAGATGACAGACCGGCGGACGATTGATGCTGCAATCACGAGGAATCAGGTGCTGGAACGTGACCGTGACCCTAAAGGATGATTCGCAAGAGGTGCATGGATCGCTGCAACGTATACCAACGATGATGGTCGTGTCATTCGTGCTGAGCGGTGTCCAGCACCACAATCCTCCCGAGAGAGTTCCCAGCCCGCTGATCTTCTCACACGTTACCAGATCCCCGTCGGCATCGGTCGCGGAGACAGACAGACAGACCTGAATTGGTGTCAGACTCATGAAAATGCTCGTGTCACGCGGGGCATGGCAAATTGGCGCCTGATTGATCGTCTGCGTGACCAGCGCGACATCTGTGGCCGTGCAACCGTTCGCCGGATTGGTCACCGTCAGTGTGTACG
>JAVHPP010000148.1:0-198 GCA_036170655.1 Candidatus Zixiibacteriota bacterium
TGAGCGTTGTCGTGCCGGTTCCCGCCGACTGCGTCAAGGACGCCGCCGAGATCGCATTCGCTGTGACGCCGGCCGCACTGTTGATCGTGATGGCTCCGAGCGGCGTCACACCCCCAACAACTCCATTGAATGTGGCGGTCCCCGTCCCTGCCGTCAGGGTCAGCGCCTGCGCATTATTGATCGTGCTCGTCCCGCTGA
>JAVHPP010000148.1:298-1629 GCA_036170655.1 Candidatus Zixiibacteriota bacterium
CATCGGTATTGAGGTTCCCGTTGAGCGTCGTGCTCGTCGTCGCCGTGTAGCTCTGCGTGCCGCTCGTGCGCACGCTCTGCAGACTGATCGTGTCCGCCGAGGTCACCGTTAGGCTCGTCAGCGCGGTCCCGCCGCCCACCGCCGCCCCCAGAGAGACCGCCCCGGTCCCTGCCGTCAGGGTCAGCGCCTGCGCATTATTGATCGTGCTCGTCCCGCTGAACGTGATGTTCCCGTCCGCCGTGCCGTCCGTGTCGATCGTGACCCCCGCTCCCAACAGCACCGGCCCCGTGAACAACACGCTCCCGCCACCGCCACCGGCATCGGTATTGAGGTTCCCGTTGAGCGTCGTGCTCGTCGTCGCCGTGTAGCTCTGGGTGCCAGTGGTTACCACAGCGCCTACGCTCACTGTGTCCGCACTCACCGTGAGAGCGCTTAACGGTGTGGTTGTCCCCACCGCTCCCAGAATAACCGCCCCATCGATCGCATCGATCGTCAGACTTTTGCCTGCCACTGTCCCATCAACGGCGCTGCCGCTCAGATTCACTGTCCCAGCAACGCCATCCCCTAACTCATCACTATCAATTGTGATGCTGTTTGAGAGACGTATCCCTCCGGTGGCCCCGCTCAGATTTACATCGCCGGTGCCCCAATCGTCAGTGAGGATATCACCACCCAGCGTGACTAATCCGCTCGTCGTAATCGTCAAGGAGGCCAAAGAATTACCCAGGTGGTCTCCCACACCGCCTTTCAGCGTGACAGCGCCGTTGCCCGCGGTCAGCGTCAAATCGTTATTGCCGGGTGAAATGAAGGTGCTCTCGAAGGTGATTGGCCCGCCTGTCCCGGCGACCTTTGTATTGACGGTTAGATTATTGTTCAGTTCGACCGGTCCATTAAAGCGGACGGTGCCGTCTTGTGCATTGATCGCCAACATGCCCAGCTGAATGAGACTTGAAGTGATATTGATCCCTCCTGGAGCGGTCGTCGTGATGTTGCCATTCAACGCCGTTGTCCCTGTGCCCGCACTTTGCACAAGACTCGCTGCAGAGAAGGTCGAGGAAGTCGTGACATTACGTGCGCTGTTGATTGTGACAGCGCCCAACGGAGTGCCGCCGACCGCGCCGCTGAAGAGGATGTCACTTCCACTCGCTGTAAGGATGAGCGTCTGCGTGCCGCTCACAGCGCTGCTGAACGTAATGTCACCTGCGCCGGCTCCAGTGCCGGCCGTGTTGATCGCCACTGGACCTGTCAGCGTTACCGCACTCAAGAAACTCACGTTGTCGGCGCTGGTCGTAATGTCGCCCGCCGTCGACACCGTCCCCGCCCCGTTCTGC
>JAVHPP010000149.1:0-1622 GCA_036170655.1 Candidatus Zixiibacteriota bacterium
TGGAAGATCCGGTGAATGTGATCGAGATAGCTCCCGTCTTGTTCTGTGTCACAGGAGGGAGACGCCTTGATGATCCGGAGACCGGTCTGTCGGGTGAGAAACTGCCCCGCGTCATCCGAGAAGTATGGCTCCTGAAGAAGAAGTCCAACTTTGCGCTGCTTGACCAAGTCGACAAGTTCCTGGAGGTGCTTTCCCGTCGGGGGGATACCGGGTACCGGCTCGGCGGTCCCGGCGATTTCCAAGCCGAACGACTGAGTCAGATAAATCCACGAGGCATGGTAGGTAATCACCACCTTGCTGGGGAGACCCGAAACGATCTCCTTCCCTTTGGCCATCTCCGCTTCTACCGCTTTCGCGAAGGCCTGTGCGCGGGACTGATAGTCTGCTGCGTGCGCGGGGTCGACCCGGCTCAGCGCTTGAGCGACCTCCTCCGCCACGATCCCGCCGTTTCTTGGGTCGAGCCAATAATGCGGATTCCCATTGGGGTGGACATCACCCATGGCCGCACTCACTGGCCCGGTTGGTTTCTCTAACGGGACAATGTTCCGTGAGCAGTCCACGATCACAAGGTGATCATTGCGTGAACCATCGATGATCTGATCAGCCCACTGGTCAAGCCCCAAGCCAACTTTGAGATAGACGCTCGCCTTGGAGACCCGAACCATGTAGGAAGGGAGAACCTCCACATGGTGCACGTCGGTCGTTGGCCGGGAGATGGAGAAGCATTCGACTTGGTCGCCGCCGACAGTTGAGGCGATTGAGGCGAGATCGGTGATCGAGGCGGCCACGCGGATCTTGGCCGAGACAACAGGGGCCCAGATCAGAAGCAGGGGAATGAGGGTGGCCCATATAAACCGGGCCGCACGGATTCCAGGTCTCAGCGATACTTGCCGATTATCAGCATTGAATTTGAGTTTCACTTTTAGATTCTCCTCATTCTCATTAAGCAGTTCTCGAATTAGAACTGGTGAGCCTTGTGCGGTCCCATGGAGTAAATCACGCGGAGCGTGAAAGTATTGACGGCGTCGGCGGTCTGCTCCGCCCCGGAGGGCGTGCCAGGCACGAAATGGCTCCAATCGGCGCGAAACGCCGTCGTCTCTTCCATCAGGGCAAATCCTGCGAACAGGCCGACTGCCTGATTCCAAGTCTTGTCCGCGTCGTCTGTCTGGTAGCGTTCATAGGATGCCCCAACATTGTAGCGCAGAGCGAAGTTGTAATCGGCGAAGACATAGCCCCCGAAGGGAGTGATCTTGTCTTTCGTGTACTGCGCCGTCGCAGGATCCCAAGAGGCGTCCTGTCGATCGAGCTGAAGCGCCTCACCCTGCAAGACGAGGTAGGAACTCGGCGAATTCCAGAGCTTGGCCTTCACATCGGCCCCGTATACTCGTGTGCGTGCCGCGGCGGCCACGTTGTTGGTTCCCGCCGTAACCGAGATCCCGAATTCGATACCGGAACGTTCGCCGACCATGGTGAAGCCGCTGAGGCGACCCAGTGCGGCCAGACGAGTTTCTCCTGAGCGATCCGGGCCACTGGTGTATTGGTTGAGCGGGTCGCCCGCAGCCACCGATGCGCTGTCGACCGTACGAACTCTGCGGAATGAGTCGCCTTGCAGCACGTCCATG
>JAVHPP010000150.1:0-1622 GCA_036170655.1 Candidatus Zixiibacteriota bacterium
TCTTGGGGTCCGGCACCTTGCCGACGAGGATGTCGCGGGCGGTGTCGATGCGGCGTTTGGTGTCGGTGTCGAGCACGTGCTATCCCTTGAGTCGCTTGATGGCCGGTGCGGAGGTGAGCACCTGCATCTGGCGGATGGCTATTTCGTTGAGGCGCTTGAGGCGTTCCCCCTGCGACAGCTCCATGTGTATGAGTTCAGCATTCATGCCTTCGAGGTTGGCGAGCACCAG
Organism: Candidatus Zixiibacteriota bacterium; assembly: GCA_036170655.1. GTDB lineage: Bacteria > Zixibacteria > MSB-5A5 > WJJR01 > WJJR01 > JACRMA01. Next base: position 230 of record JAVHPP010000150.1, read on the forward strand.
CAATTGTTCCACCGTTGCGTGGTCTCGCATGTTCCCGTCGAGCTTTGAGTTGGCGTCCCGCCACTGCTTCGCGGTGCGCCCGAACAGGGCGACATTCAGCAAGTCGGCCTCTGTCGCATAGGTGATGGCAGCCTGCGCCGGTGTCACCTCAGACGGGATCAGGTGCGCCTGGATGGCGTCGGTATGGATGCGGTAGTTCAGTTTGGACAAGGTGCGGTTGAGGTTCCAGCCTAGGGAAAGGCGGCTGTTCTCGTCATCCTTGAGCCGCTGGAACTCCTTGATCAGGAACAGCTTGAACTCTACCGAAATCCATGTGGCGAACTCGAAGGCGATGTCTTTGTGGGCAAAGGTTCCGCCGTAGCGGCCTGGCTTGGATATCAGACCGATAGCGCCAGTCCCCTCGACCCACTGCTTGACGGTCAGAATAAAGCTGTTCAGCCCCGCGCTCTTTTTAATCCCATCGAATTCGATGGGATTAAAAGCGGAGTTGTTCAATGACTCCCAGATGCCGAGAAACTCGATCGTATTCCGGTTTCGCATCCAGTTCGAGATCAAGTAATCCGTCCGCGCAGGATCTTTGTGCCGTGCTATGTCCGTAAGGGAAATGTAGTCCTGCTCGCGATGGGCCAAGATCGTGATCTCGGTTCCCTTGACGCTAACGACGGCTTTGCGCGATTTGCTCATGCACCCTCCTACACGGCAAACTGATTCAGTGACACGTAGTCCTTGACGTATTCCGGCACCAGCGCCCAGTATTTCGCCGGCACTGCCTTGAAGTCGCGCGTGGAAAACATCGGGTGGGTCGCGAGCACGGTGTAGTCCTTGCTGTCGATGATATGGCGCAGCTGGTCGCTCGCAACATAGGCCTTGAAAAAGGTCTTGATGGCCGGGATGGCGGCGGCCTCTTCTGGTTTGGTGTCGGCGACGAACTTCGAGAATTCTTCCTCCAGCAGCTCATCCTTGGATTTGAAGCGCGGAATGAGGCCGAACACCTTCTCCAGAATTTCGCGCAGCGTCAGGCGACGGTCCACGGCGGCGGCTTTGCGCAGCTTGTCGAGGGTGTAGTACTCCTCCGGCTTGTCGAACACTTCGCGGTTGACGTAGTCGATGACGCGGTCCCACTGCCCGGATTCGACGGCGGCGGCGACGGTCTCATCGGCGCGGATCACGTCTTCGAACTTGTCGAAGAACATGCGATCGATCCTCATGCCCTCGGCAGTGATCTGCTCGACGCGCATCGACGCGAGGATGTCGGCGCCGAGGTGCTCGTACATGCCGCCCACAGCCACCGGGCCTTTTCCTCCCGCTTCGTCGCTGCCCTTCCCTTTGGGCGGAGGGAGCTTCAGCACTTCGTCGTAGTTGAACTCTTCCTCGAAGTATTCGCAGTTGGCAA
>JAVHPP010000151.1:0-29550 GCA_036170655.1 Candidatus Zixiibacteriota bacterium
GCCGCTGTGCGCCCGCCGCATCTTCGTGTTGTGAAGTGACACGGAGGCGGGCGTTTATCGGTCAATCTCGCCCAGCACGATGTCGAAGGACGCGACGGTCGCCACAACGTCAGCAATCAGCATCGGTGTCTTCGCGTGCTGGACAATGGCATCAATCGAGGAGATCGCGGTGAAGCATGGCGAACGCACCTTGCAGCGTAACGGGACCTCTGAGCCGTCCGACACGATGTAGTAGCCGAGGTCACCTCGCGGCGTCTCGGTCCGAGCGTAGATTTCGCCCTTGGGGGGGCGGACCTTGCGCGGGACCGTTTCCCGGACGTCGCCGTCGGTAGGGATTCCATCGAGAGCCTGGTGGCAGATTCTCACCGATTCGGTCATCTCTTCGATGCGGACCATGTAACGATCCCACGCCGAGCCAATCGGGCCGAACCGCCCCGTGCCCAGAGCAACTTTCCAGTCGAAGCGGTCGTAGATGGAGTACGGATCATCGCGTCGCAGATCCCAGTCGATACCCGAGCCGCGCAAATTGGGGCCTGTCACACCATAGGAGATGGCGATATCAGGAGGGAGAATGCCGACATTGGCCGTACGGTTGATGAAGATGTAGTTGTAACTCAGAATGTCGTTGAAATCTTTGATCTTCGGTTGGAAATACTTCAGGAACTGACGTGCCTTGTCGGTCCAGCCCTCCGGCAGGTCGCGCGCGAGACCGCCAATCCAGATGTAGTTGTATAACATGCGCGCGCCGGTGAGCCACTCCAAGAGATCAAGTATCTTCTCGCGATCACGAAACGCCCAGAGGAACGGTGTGTACGCGCCCATGTCGAGGCCGTACGTGCCGAATGCGACCAGATGGCTGGCGATCCGCTGGAGTTCGCAGACGATGACGCGGATATACTCGACCCGCTCCGGAACCTTGATCCCCATGAGCCGCTCGACGGCCACTGCCAGCCCCATGTTCTGGCTCATTGCGGCGATGTAATCCATGCGATCGGTAAAGGGCACAATCTCGGCGTAGGGGAGATTCTCCGCGTGTTTCTCGAAGCAGCGGTGCAGATACCCGATGTGCGGCCGCACGACGTTGACCGCCTCGCCGTCCATGGTAAGTTCGAGACGGAGCACCCCGTGCGTGGACGGGTGCTGCGGCCCCATGTTGATTTTGTAGGTGTCAGTCAGGTAGGCGCCCGAATATTTCTCGGGAGGGGCGCCGACATTGATCAGCAGATCATTGTCTTCCATTTCGTAGCGCGGCGGCGCCTGTGGGGCAAAGACATCATTCATTCTGACAGCTCTCCGAAACTCACGTTGACCATTCCGTTTCCCCGGCGATCAATTGGCGGCACCCGGCGCAGGAAGCATGGGAATGAAATGGCGCTTGGTGTTCAGACGGAACTGCCGCCGGTCGCGCAAGCGCTGATCGCCGACGACATACACATAGACCCAACTGATCCCTTTGCTATGCTCGATTTGATCGACCGGCCAGCCCTTCGAGCCGAGCGTATAGGACCCCTCGATCATATTCGCGAAATCATACACAATCAGCCCCAGTCCAGTGGAATCAGCGACGACCACCCGCAGAGCCATTGCGCGGTTGATGCGGATATAGAAGTACTCCTCATCGTCGGGCGCGGGGGCTGAGATCTTTTCGTGCTCGGAGCGCGACTGGACGACGATCGCGGTATCGACATTGAATGGGCGCAGCGTCGAGTAGTTCGGCGCCAGCCGCAGGAAGTCCCCCCCGTCTGCCCGCAGCAGGTATTCGTAATTATGATCAAAGAGCTCGCCCGATGACTGTTGTGCAATGGGTCGGCCACTGCTGTCCTTGCCGGAGCATCCGGCAATCAGGACGAGGCAGCAGAGCGCGGCCAATCCAGAAACCAAAACCGTGACCCGTGCTTTCCTCATGTTCATGAATCTCCCTCTGCTCACCGGCGTCAAAGAACCTTTGTGCTACGGGTGGATGCCGACGGTCAGTGTCTTGCCATTGACCGATGTGCGGATGCGTGTGACTTCCTCTTCCGTGTGGGTTGCGTAGTGATGAATGAGATTGCCCCGGTTGTAAACTGAGTTCTCGTACGACGGTGTCATCTGGAGACATTCTGTCGGACAGGGATCGGTGCACAGCGAGCAGAAGCAACATTTGGCGAAATCAATGTCGAATCGCAGGACATGCAGCTTCTTCTTCTGCCCGTCGGATGTCGTGCCCAAGTCTTCGTCTTTTCCGGCCTTGGCGGTCTCGATGGCGATGCAGTCGACCGGGCAGACCCGCGCGCACTGCAGGCAGCCGATGCAGTCTTCGATCTTGTTGAAGAGCCGCCCCTTTGCCCCCTTCGGAAGATTCCATGTCTCGTCGGGGTATTGCATCGTGGTTGGCGTCTTCCACAGATGCGCGAAGGTCACGCGCAACCCCACGAGCAGTGACCAAAAGCCCACGACCTGTCGTTTGAGATCACTCATCGGTCACTCCAGATTCACGCTTCGTTACCGGACATGCTCTTGAGGTCCGGTTCCCGCCGCTGGGGCGGGTTCACGCGCTGATCCGCGATGTCCTGTGATACCCAATGCCCGCGGTTTGGATCCTGACCTTGCGGATACGGAACTTTTAATCCGCGGTAGTATTCCTGAACGACATAGTCTTTGCGCAACGGCCATCCTTCCCAGTCGTCCGGGCAGAGAAGGCGCCGCAGATCATGGTGGCCATCGAAGACAATCCCCATCATGTCGTACGCTTCCCGTTCGTGCCAGTCGGCCGTTCCGAACAGGGTTGAGATCGTGGGGACATGGGGATTGTCCCGGTCGGACAGTTCAACTTTGAGGGTGATGCGGTGCTTGTGTTTCATTGAATGAAGGTTGTACACGACCTCCAGCTTGTCTTTAAGATCGACTGCTGACAGGCACATCAGCGACGTCAGGTCGATGCCGGGTTCGTCGCGAAGCCACTGACAGACGTCCGCGATCGATTGCGTCTCAACAACGCAGAACGGATCGACGCCTTCAGTCAGTTCGCCGAGGCGGTCACCGAATCGGGCTTTCAACCGTGCGTGAATCTCTTGAGTGGTCATCGACTCTTGCTCCGTATCTTCATGCCGCCATCATTGGTGCCAGTTTTTTCCCCAACAGCGCTTCGCGTTTGATCTTCTCCTGCAGCATCATCAGGCCTTCCAGCAGCGCCTCGGGACGCGGCGGACATCCGGCCACGTACACATCGACCGGCACAATCTGGTCAACACCCTTCAGGACGTGGTACCCATGCTTCCAGTAGGGGCCGCCGCAGGTCGCGCACGAGCCCATGGAGACGACATACTTTGGCTCCGGCATTTGCTCGTAGAGCTTCTTCACGCGCAGCGCCATCTTCATTGTGACCGTGCCGGCGACAATCATCAGATCGCTCTGGCGCGGGGAGGCGCGCATCACGCCCATTCCGAAACGGTCAAGGTCATACCGCCCAGCCGCCGTTGCCATCATCTCGATCGCGCAGCAGGCCAGCCCAAAAGTCATCGGCCACACCGACGACTGACGTGCCCACGCCAGAACCTTGTCCACAGAGGTGACGATCACGTTGTTCCCGTGCCGTCCTTCCAGTGGAAGTGTATTCTCCGCCTTTTCTTGGATCTTCAATTCCGTTTGAGTCTCAGCCATTCTCTGATCCTTCCGGTCGGTCGAACTGGGCTTCAGAGATGTACGGGACTTGCGGCGCGCCGATTGGCGCAATCAGCAATTCCCGCATGCTATTGTACCAGTTGTCTTTGCAGGAAGTCAACGGGTTTGTCCCCCCGTTCCGTCTTCGGTGGCAAAGAAAGGAGGGTGTCGATATTCAGGATCATGCCCTCGCGTGACAGGGAGCCGATTTCGGTGATGCCGGTATCCATACGAATGGCGTCCTCGGGACATGCCTCGACACAGAAGCCACAGAAGACGCACCGTCCGATATCGATATCGAACGACTTGGGGCGTTTCTCGATTGTGGGATCATCCACCTCTTCCGCCACGATCTGGATGCAGAAAGCTGGGCAGACCGTCTCGCACATCATGCAGGCGACACAGCGCGGTGTGCCGTCGGGACGCCTGGTCAGACGGTGAAGGGTCCGCAGGCGGGGCGACTGTGGCCGGCGCACCTCCGGGTATTGAAAGGTCGCGGCTCCGGCAGGACCATGGCTGAAGCCAAACAGATGCAGTGTGTGGCGCCACAGATTGACAAAGAAATGGCGCGCCGTCAGATTCAAGCCCCGCAGAACTTCGATCAAGTAGATCCGTTCCCAAAACGTGAGGGTCCGCCGCCGCTCGGAAACATTGATGACTCTGACCGTGCCCATGGCCAATCTTCTCACCGATCCAACCACAACACCACCACGGCCGTCACGAGCGCGTTGGCCAGCGACAACGGCAGAAGGCCTTTCCATCCCAGATTCATGAGCTGATCGAAGCGGAATCGGGGCAATGTCCAGCGGATCAGCATCTGCAACCAGCAGAAGAAGCCCACCTTGACAACGAACGAGGCGACACGCATCAGCTCGACCACCCACTCGTTCAGACTCCAGACCGTCCCCCATGGAAAGACAAATCCCGAATTTGCGAGGTATGGCACCTGCCAGCCGCCGAAGAAAAAGGTCGTCACCAGCGAGGCGATGAGAATCTGCTCGATAAAGTCCGCGAACATGAACATGCCGAACTTCATTGAGGAGTACTCGAGGAAAAAGCCGATGATCTCCGACTCGCCTTCGGGAATATCAAACGGAATGCGCTTGGTCTCGGCGACGCCCGCGGTGAAAAACAGGATCAATCCCAGCGGCTGTACCAGCACACCCCAGCGTGGCAGAAAGCCGAATAGCAAGCCACCTTGGGCATGGACAATCTCTTGCAGCGACAATGTCTGAAAGATGAGGATGACCCCGACCAGGGTCAGCCCGAACGTGATCTCATAGGAGATCATCTGCGCCGAGGCACGGATTCCTCCCAAGAGCGAATAGTTGTTGTTGGACGACCACCCCGCCAGAACCACGCCGTAAACCGACATCGACATCAGCGCGAATATGAACAAGATGCCGACGTTAATATCCGCAACCTGCAGGGGGATGGTATGTCCGGCAATCGTGATCGCATGGCCGAAGGGAATCACGGCAAAGGCCAGCAGGGCAAAGAAGATTGAGAGGACCGGCGCCAGCGCGTGGATGATCTTATGCAGCGTGTTCGGGACAAAGTCTTCTTTCGTAAACATCTTCACCGCATCGGCGATGATGTGAAACAGTCCCCAGAGGCGCAGGCCCAGGATGGATGCCCGGTTGGCGCCAATGCGGTCCTGCATGATCGCCGACTGCTTGCGCTCCACCCACGTGAGCAGACCGCCCAAGGTCAATGCAAACAGAACGATGAAGATCGTCTTGCCGACGGCCGCAACGATTTCAAAACCAGTATCCATTCGTCCGATCTCACGCGCTGGCGGCTATTGTCTTCCGCTGTGCGGGATTGACCCCAGAGTCGCCAAGCACGTCATAGGTCAAACCGCCAAAGTACTCCACATGCTGTGCAAGTTTGACAAAGCAATTCTCGGGGTTGCGTGGCGTCGCCTCGAGTTCCCATCGGTTGGCCAAGTCCGCGAGAATATCCAGCAACGGACGGCTCTGCCCGACCGGGGGGATCGCCTGTGTGAACCGTTGCACCCGGCCCTCGAAGTTGCAGATCGTCCCATCCATCTCGGCATAGGTGGTCATGGGCAGAACGGCCGCCGCCATGTCCGTGAGGACCGACCGGTGTGTCTGGATGGCGATGATCAGTTCGACGCTCCGAAGTTTGCTGCGCAGGGTCTCGGGGTCGAAGCGTCCGGCCAACCCGTCGCCGACGATGAACAACGTCTTAATCTTCGCGCTGGCGGCCGCGTCGAGCACAGTCTCGACATCCGGATCGGCCGTATGCGGCTGGCCGACGATCGTGTGTGCGCCGAAAGAATTTGGGAATGTATCGGACTTGCGGAGGAGGTTGTCCTCAACGCCTTGGGGATCAGACGGGCAACGGTGCGCAATTTTCTCGATCTTCATACCATCCTTGAACAGACGGTGCACGGCCCATAGTTCTTCGTTGGAAAGAGAGGGTGTCACAATGACCGCGGCGGCCGCGACCCCGTGCTGTCCGATCTGATGGGTGACCTGCTCATCCACCTGCGACAGGGCCAGAACCCAGTCGGTTTTTTCGGCCATGCCGCCGGTCATGCGCACCAGCGGTTGGAGAATGCGGTCTGCCGATTCGACGGCCTTGTACGAATACCGTCCCGCATCGCACATCCAATGGCCATTCACTGCGCTGTTGAACCGCGGCTTGAGCCGCGCGATGAGCTTGCCATCGTTGTGATGCGTCCGCCGGCGGTTGCTGTGAATCTCAATGTTGCAACCACGCGAACAGCCGTGGCAGACCGACTCCGTCGCGTCGAGATACCAGACGCGCACCTTGAAGCGGAAATCACGGTCGGTCAGCGCCCCGACCGGGCAGACATCGGCAAGGCAGCCCGAATAGGGATTGTCGACGGTCACGCCATGGACCGGCAACAACTCGCAGTGGTTGCCGCGATTGAAGATCCCCAGCTCGTGCGTTTTGGTCACTTCGTCGACAAAGCGCACGCAACGCGAGCAGAGAATACAGCGTTCCGAGTCGAGCATGATGTGCGGCCCGATGGGAATCGCCTTGTGCTTCTTCAGTTTATTTTCCAGCAGGGTCGAGTCATACCGCCCGAACTGCATGTAGAATTCCTGGAGTTTGCATTCGCCCGCCTGATCGCAGACGGGACAATCCAAGGGGTGGTTCGCCAGCAGGAACTCGAGAATTGCCTGACGTGCGACCGTCACCTTATCGGTTGTTGTGCGCACGACCATCCCCTCGGTCACAAAGGTGTAGCAGGCGATCTGCAGCTTGGGCGCCTTCTCGATTTCGACCAGACACATGCGGCACGATCCTGCGACCGACAGGCCAGGGTGGTAGCAATAACGCGGGATAAAAATGCCCAGCTTTTCCGCGGCCTGGATGACGGTCGTCCCAGCGGGAACGTCAATCGTGCGATTGTCGATGGTTACAGTTGGCATATTGGATCGGGCGGCGCTCTCCTGCCGATTTACTCGTTGTAATTGGCCGGGGCTCCCAGCCCTTCGATCTTCACGTAGTTGCGGTCGTAGTCGTCAATCGGTATCATGTCGATTGTTTCCCACGGACAGTTCTTCTCACACAGACGGCATCCGATGCAGAGATCTTCGACCACACGGACGGTCTGGCTGAAATTGGGATGAGCAGGGTCAGGGCCGGGGACCGGCCGGATGCAGTTTGGCACCGGACAGAAGTCGATGCAGACTTCGCACCCGGTGCACCCCTCCTCAGTGATGACCGCCATCAACTTGGGGCGTTTCTTGGTCTTGACTGCTTCCGCCATGTCGTCACGCCTTTTCTGACCGTCAGGATTTGGATGGCACGTCTCTTTCTTACGTCTTTTGTCGTCCAACTGGTTGGTCTGCCCGATACTGTCCTGTTATCACACGGCAACGGCCGACCGACCGGGCATTTTCTCCCCGATGTGGGTAATGGGTGCCTCCCGGGCGCTGATTGGACGGCCTCGCTTGATCCATTCCTCAAACTCGCCGCGAAACTTCGTCACATAACTGATGACCGGCATCGCTGCCGCATCACCGAGCGGGCAGATTGTGTTTCCAATGATATTTCGGGCAATGCGCACGAGGTTGTCCGCGTCGCCCGCGCTGCCATCGCCCGCAATGATCCGATGGATGATCTTTTCCATCCACGCCGTTCCTTCCCGGCACGGTGTGCACTGCCCGCAGGATTCATGCGCGTAGAAACGAGACAGAACCAGGAGCGCTTCGGGGATCGAAACGGTTTCGTCAAAGACGATGATGCCCGCCGAGCCCAGCATCGATCCGATCTTTGCCAGCGAGTCGAAGTCCATGGGGACATCGATTTCGTCGGGCGTGAGGATTGGCGAGGACGATCCTCCCGGAATGACCGCCTTGAGCTTGCGGTCGCCGGCGATCCCGCCGGCATGCTCGTAGATGATCTGGCGAAGCGGTGTCCCCATGGGGAGTTCATAGACACCCGGTTTCTTCACCCGTCCGGACACGGAATACATGCGCAGCCCGCCGTTGCGTTCGCTCCCCAGATCGGCGAAGGCCTGCGCGCCCATTTCGATGACGAAGGGGACGTAAGATAACGTCTCGATATTGTTGACAACGGTGGGGCAGCGCTGGTACCCCTCGACAGCGGGGAAGGGCGGTTTGAGACGTGGCCACCCGCGTTTGCCTTCCAACGATTCCAGCAGCGCTGTTTCCTCACCGCAGATGTAGGCGCCGGCGCCCCGATGCACGACGATGTCGAGCGCGAAGTCATGACCCATAACGCGCTCGCCGAGAATGCCCGCGCCCTTCGCTTCGGCAATCGCGCTTTCCACTCGTTGGATGGGCAGGTCATACTCTCCACGAATGTAGATGAACGCCTTGTGGCATTGAATGGCCCAGCAGGTGATGATGATCCCCTCGATCAAGAGGTGGGGATCGTGGATCATGATATATTTGTCCTTGACGGTTCCCGGCTCGCCTTCGTCACCGTTGACCACCAGATAGCGGGGTTTCGGAGAACCCTTCGGGAGAAAGCTCCACTTGCGTCCCGCCGGAAATCCCGCGCCACCCAGCCCCCGCAGGTTTGACTTGATGACCTCCTGCACGATGTCATCGGGCGTGCGGGCGATCGCCGCTGCCACCCGCGAGTAGGCGCCGTCCGCCTGCGCGACCGCGAGAGTATGCGAGTTCTCCTTGCCGATGTTTCTGGTGACGAGTTTCATTCGGTCCGCGAGTTCTATCTGATGCCGGATATGCTGTCCGCCGGTGTGACGGTTACAACGCCTCAGAGATGATCTGGTCGATCTTCTCCCGTGTCAGATTCCCCTCGTAGCGATTGTCGATACGCAACGCCGGCGCGCATTCGCAGTAGGCCAGACATTCGACCTCTTCGAGACTGAACCGGCCATCAGCGGTCACTTCGCCGGGATGGATACCGAGCCTTGCCTTAAAGTATTCGAGCAGTTCCGGTGCATTGGCCATCCAGCAGGCAATGTTGCGGCAGATCTGGATATGATGACGGCCCAACGGCCTCTTGGGGAACATCGTGTAGAAAGTCACGACCGCATGGATTTCATTGAGCGGACGCTCGAGCACATCGGCCGCGATCGCCTCGACCTGTGGCGAGATCCACCCGAACTCCTTAACGGCCAGCCACAGGACCGGCAGGGTCGCTGACTTCTTGTCCGGATAGCGGGTGAAAATAACGTCAATCTCACGGCGCGCCGTCTCCGGCCAGCTCACAGGGCCGGGGTGCTCGACCTGCTCAAACTCCGGCATGCTCATTTCTGTGCTCATCGATCCAATTCCCCGGCGATCATGTTGATCGATCCAAATGTGGCAACAACGTCGGCGATCATGCCGCCGATCAGCATACGATCCAGGCCCTGCATGAGGTAGTAGCAGGGAGGACGGCAGTGCACGCGATAGGCCCGTCCTGTCCCGTCAGATACCATGTAAAAGCCCAATTCACCGTTGGCCGCCTCATTGGCAACGTAGATTTCGCCGGCTGGTGGCTTGATGCCTTCGCCTTCCATGATCAGCATAAAGTGGTTCATCAGCCCTTCGATGTTGCCATACGTGTTTTCTTTGGGTGGAAGAAGGACATCCTTCGCCGGGGCATTGATCCCCCGGGCAGAGAGCTTGTCGCCCCCTTCCAGGGTCGGATCAACCCGGACCGTACGCAGCAGGAGATTAGCGGTCATGCCCATCTTCGCCGCGTCGACCATTTCGGCGCCGGTCAATGGCCGGCTATTCAGATCCACTTGAACGGCGCCGCTTGGAATCTGCGCGATCGCCTGACGGATGATCCGCGCCGACTGTCGCATTTCCTCCATGCGAACGAGGTAGCGGTCGTAGTTGTCGCCCACGGCGCCGACCGGCACATCAAAATCGAACCGGTCATAGACGAGATAGGGTTCGTCTTTGCGCAGATCGCGGGGCATTCCCGTTGACCGGAGGACCGGCCCCGTGAATCCCAGAGACCAAGCCTCCTCCGAGGAGATGCGTCCGACGTCTTTTACACGGTCAATGAAGATTCTATTGCGTGTCAGGAGCCGGTCAACCTCGTCCATCTCGACCATTACCTTATCAAGCGCCCTATCCAGCCGGTCGAGCCATCCTTCCGGCAGGTCGCCCTTGACGCCGCCCACGCGCACATAGGAGACGGTCAGCCGCGCGCCGGTGACTTCTTCCACCAGTTCGTAGAGATACTCACGGGCCTTCATCAGATAGATGAAGGCGGTCATGGCGCCCAACTCCATCGCGGTGGCGGCAATGCACGTCAGGTGGTCCGTGATCCGTGAAACTTCCGAGATCAGGACGCGGATGTAGTCGCAGCGCTCGGTGGGGTGAATGTCCAGAAGTTTCTCCACGCCCATGGCATAGGCGACGTTATTGATCAGCGGCGAAACATAATTGAGGCGGTCTGTATAGGGGAACACCTGACCCCACCCGACGACTTCACATTCCTTTTCGAAGGCGCGGTGTAGGTACCCGATCTCGATGTCGGCGCTCACAACCTTTTCCCCATCCAGTTCGGTGATGATTCGAATCACCCCGTGCATGGCCGGGTGCGACGGCCCGATGTTCAGCAACATAGACCGTGTCGTCAGCTCTTGAGTCTGACTCACCTCGCCACTGGCGGGGATCGGCGATGATTGGATGGTGGCTTCTGTCACGCGGGCAGCGAACGGATGAAAGGTCAAAACAACATGCCAGGACGATCATCGGAAAGGGGCCGTTCCGGAATTAATGGTTGCCTCTTGTTGACAGGATAATCTTTGCGTAACGGGTGTCCCGCAAATTCCTCGTACAGGAGGATCCGCTTCAAGTTGGGGTGTCCTTCAAAGCGCACGCCGAACATGTCGTAGACCTCTCGTTCGGGCCAATTGGCGGCCGGGTAGATATCCACAACCGACGCGACGACCGGGTCATGGTCGGACTCCGGCCGCGTCTTGAGACGAAAGCGCGCGTTCCTCGCTCGGGAATACAGGTGTAGGATAATCTCAAAGCGCGGTTTTTGTTTCAACTTGAGGCGGTCGACCGCGGTCAAATCAGCCAGAAAATCGAAGTCGCATACGGGGTCATCGCGAAGAAACCGCACCGCGGCGTGGTAGCTCGCAGCTTGGACCACGGCGGTTACATCACCGCGAAATTCATGCGTCTCAACGATGGCGGTGCCAAATTGCTCGCGCAACTGCATCAGAACGGGATGGTCGATTGGCGTGTCTGTCATGATCCCACCGAGCTCATTGGCAATTCAAGCCGAGCGTACTGGTCCAACGAGTTCATGGTGTTGCTTCTGGATTTTCGCCTGCAACTTCATCAGCGCATCCAACACAGTTTCTGGACGTGGCGGACACCCCGGAATGTAGCAGTCGACGGGGATGATACGGTCGATTCCTTGCACGGTGGCGTAGTTGTCGTAGAACCCGCCCGTACAGGTGCAGACCCCAAAGGCCACGACCCATTTGGGCTCGCACATCTGTTCATAGACCCGATTCAGGACCGGCGCCATCTTCTGCGAGATTGTCCCGACAACCAGAAGCATGTCGGCCTGACGTGGGGAAAACCTGGGCCATGCCGCTCCAAAGCGATCGAGATCGTAATGGGCTGACGAAACCGACATGTATTCCATTCCACAACAGGCGGTTACAAAGGGATAGGGGAACAGAGACCACTTGCGTGCCCAAGCGATCCCGTCCGACAGCCGTGACGTCAAAAACCCCGGTCTTTCGCCTTCTACTCCCACCGAAGCGCTCCCTTTTTCCAGACATACCATAAGGCTATTGCCAACACGCCGACGAATACGACCATCGATGTGAGCGCCCTCAAACCGACTTCACGAAACACAACAGCCCAAGGAAAGAAAAAGGCCAGATCGATGTCAAAAACTACAAACAGAATCGCGATGAGGTAGAACTTGACCCCAAAACAGTCGCCGGGGGGACTGAATGGGGACACGCCACACTCAAAAGGGCTTTGCTTGATCGGGGTGCGATTCTTGGGTCCCAGAACAGCCCCGAGAACCCACATCGCACCGACGACCGCGCCAACAAAGGCGATGACGACCAGCAGCGGCCAATAGTGATAAATTTCTCAAACCTCGCGAAAAGACCGGAACGACCAAAGTCGCTCTCAGCGCAGCCAAGACAACAACGCAGGCGTCAGCTGCAAAGCCATCACTTCTGGAAATGATCCGCGTTCTTCGCGGTGTAATCGACCCACTTCTCCGGAACTTCGCTCTCTTCGAAGATGGCCTCGACGGGACAGGCCGGGACACAAGCGCCACAGTCGATGCACTCGGCGGGGTCGATATAGAGCATCTCGGCCGCCTCAAACTCGGACTCGTCCTTGGTCGGGTGGATACAGTCAACGGGACAGGCATCCACGCAGGCGGTGTCTTTGGTGCCGATGCAGGGTTCGCAGATTACGTAGGTCATGGGACATCTCCTCCTTGGTTTCCAGTTATTGTCCGGTCAACAGGCGGCCAGTCTAATGGTCCGTCCCCCGAGTCGCAAGCAAAACTTCATGTCCCATTGCCTGGCTCTTCATCACTCACCGTCTGACGGAACTGCCGGAATGTTGTTGGTGACAAAATCATGCAACCTGACGGACGAAATGAACCTTTGTCGGCGGTTGATCAGGGTCTCCATTGCCCTGCGGATGTTGCAACGGCAAAATGGCCGATAGGTCTCTTCGCATTCTACGTACAGACATCGGTTCGGGGAACTTGTCAAAGACCTTAACCACATTGGCGAGAGTCAGTTCAGACGGGTTACAATGCAGCGAATAATCTCCTCATCTTCTCCTGATAGGAACGGATAAACCCGCCTTTCCTCATGCTGTACAACACGTTGGCAAGCGATGTGGTCGGCATGGGGATGGTGTGGCATGGATAGAGCCGGTGAGCCCCATCTACCTGATCTCTAAAAGTCAGCGAGGATCGGAGCTCTGACGGTCGACCGTGGCGAGGTGCTCCCGCTACCGCCTTGCGGTGGTAATGGGGTTTGTCGTGATGTTCGCCCGGCGGTCTTGCGGAGGGTTTTCTATAACCCCTTGCCGATGCGGTCCCAGCGGACTCGGTTGGGGAAGTGAGCGATGTTGTAGAAAGGGATGGCCAAGAGCGGCCAGATATAAGGGCTTTCCCACTGTGGGGCCTTGGGATCAGGCGCCCATGACCAGTAAACAAACGCGGCCCGTCCACGGATGAGCGATTTGTCCAGAAATCCCCAGATCCGCGAGTCCTGCGAATCATCGCGATTGTCCCCGAGCATGAACACACAACCCGGGGGTACGGTCACCGGGCCGAAATTGTCGCGATTGGATAATTCCCTGGGCTGGACATGCGGGTCCTGAAAGTGTACTCCCGACGCATTTGGCTTGACTTGATTGTCGACGTAGATCGTCTTGTCACGGATTTCGACGGTCTGCCCCTCGACCGCGATGCAGCGCTTCACATAATCCTTTGATGGATTCAGCGGATACTTGAAGACGACGACATCACCAGGTCTCGGTTCCCGGAAGTGGTAGGTGAACTTATTGACCAGGATGAAGTCGCCGATCTGCAGTGTGTCCTGCATGGAATCGGAGGGGATCCGGTACGCCTGCACAACAAACGCGCGGAGCACAAAGGCGATAATGACGGCGACCAGGATCGCCTCGAGATACTCACGCGCCGTTCCTTTGACCCTTCTGTGCACGGTTGACTCCTACGGAGACACCGGCTCACCACGAGCGGTCGGGTCTCTTATCCAATACATCGGCGGATTCGCGCCTTTTTTGAGGGTCTTTGATAACTCGAGATGGAAAGATGGCGGCGTATTGTACTGTTTTTATCCGATTACGAAGTCCGTCCTACGGACAGCCGTGACTGGGGCCGTCTGTCGAATGGTGTTCCCCGCGGTGGGCCGCAGGTATTCCCGATCGCGTGTTGGAGGATCAGCGCATACGTGTGGCGGAGGGCCGGGGATTCGAACCCCGATAGGCTTGCGCCTGGCGGTTTTCAAGACCGCTGCCTTACCAGTTAGGTCTAGCCCTCCGTGTCAGACGCGACATCTCTTCCGAGATCACCTGCATGCCTAAAGATTCCGCCGATCGCGCCGTGAGTCAACACTCTGATGTGTGTCAGCGGGTCTGCCTTCGGCGGATGCCGTCCTTCTCGACCGTCACCTCGATGGCGATTCCTCCCCGCACATTGAACCGCCCGGTGACCTTGATCCATCGGGGTCGCAAGAAATCGCAGAGTGCATCAAGCAGTTCGTTGACAACATCTTCGTGGAAAATCCCCACGTCACGGTATGTCCACAAGTAGAGCTTGAGCGACTTGCTTTCCAGGATCCGTCGATCCGGAATGTAGGAAATCTCAAATTCGCCGAAGTCTGGTTGTCCGGTGACCGGGCAGACACACGTGAATTCGTTGCAGTGAAATGTCACGACTGTGTCCCGATCGGGATACGAGTTAGGGAAGGACTCGAGCTGGCGCTTGGGTGCAGCCGATCCGTGTCCCAACTCAGTCAATCCGTTTATCTTACGGCGCCTTGTGGGGTTCGGACTTTGTTCTCTTGTCTTAGGCATGGCTAATGTCCTTAGTCCTCTCCGCGGAAGATGCATCCGGTTGTGCACGTTTCCCGAACAAGAATTTCGCCGGGTCTGTATCCTCTTCCATCCAACTGCATCCAGAACCATCGCGCCAGATATTCCGATGTCGGGTTTTCCAGTCCGGCAATTTTGTTGAGGAGCCGGTGGTCCACTCCTCGATAGATTTCGCCCAGCAATCTGATCAATTCCTCTTGGGCAGAACCTGGCCCCGCCACCGTGAGGCGAAAACTGTGCCCATGCATCCGATGGCATTTATGCTCCTGGGGCAGCTGAGGAAGAAAGTGGGCGGCGGCGAATCCGAACCCCACATGCTTGATGTCAGCTACCGGATCATCGGGTTGTCGCACCAGCGGTTTGAAGCACGTGTCTCCGCTGATGGCGACTTCACAGCCGGTGAACAACGGAACCGATGCGCAAAGACGCGTGGCAATCCAGCGCTGGACATCGGTCAGCGACGTGCTGGTCATCCCCTCGACATCGTTGAGGTTTCGGTGATCGAGGGCGCCAATGACCGGCGCGCAGATCTGCTTGATGTTGCCGAAGTCTACAAGCCAGCCAAGATGAGGATCAACCGGACCGGTCAGCTTCACTCTGGCTCTGTACGAGTGACCGTGCAAACGCGAGTTGGCCTCAGAAGCTCCTGCCGAGCAGTTGCGATGCGCCGCCTCGAAGGTGAAATCGCGGTAAAGGGTAACGATCATCCGTTGGTCTCCGGTTCGGCATAGCGGATGGGATCCGCCATGCCCACTTCGTCGAACGCCCGTCGGCGCAGGATGCAGGCGTCACAGACGCCGCAGGCAACACCATTCGCGCTGGGCTGGTAGCAACTCACGGTCAATGCGAACGGCACTCCCAAGTCCAGACCGCGCCGCACGATAGCCGCCTTCGTCATGTTGATTAGGGGCGCATGGATCGAAAACCGGGTGTGTCCCTCAACACCGGCCCGTGTCGCTATGTTGGCCATCCGTTCGAATGCTTCAAAGTATTCCCCGCGACAGTCCGGGTAACCGGAGTAATCCAGGGAATGCGCGCCGATAAAGACGTGCCCGCTCCCCAGCGTTTCCGCCCAAGCCATCGCCAGCGAGAGGAAGATTGTGTTGCGCCCCGGCACATAGGTGATCGGAATATCGCTGCCCATCTGCGCCGGATCCCGCCCTGTGGGTACTTCATGATGAGAAGTCAACGCGGAACCGCCCCACTGCGTCAGATCGAGAGTCGATACAACGTGGCGCTGGACTCCAACCGTCTGGGCCACACGGCGAGCGGCCTCGAGTTCGGCACGGTGCCGCTGACCATAGTCAATGGTCAGCGCACAGAGACGGTACCCTTCTGTCTTGCCAATGGCCAGCGCCACCGCCGAGTCCAAGCCGCCGCTGAGCAACACAACCGCAGCTTCATTTATTTTCATACACCATGCCGCCTGGGGTCCCAGATGTACTTGTGCATTTGCAGCTGAAAGCGCACGGGCAGTCTGTCTTCCAATATCCACCCCGCCACCATCTTTGGCTCCAGCGCCTCGAAGACGGTTGACATCAGCACCGGGCAGCGCTCATGCAGTCTGTACCGGCCCATGATCGCGCGCGCCCATTCATAGTCTTCGCGTGTACCGATGACGAACTTGACTTCATCGGCCGCTTTGAGCGCATCGATGTTGTCCCAGCACATCTTGTCGCTTTCACCAGACGATGGGCATTTGATGTCCATGATCCGAATCGCAGCCGCTGGGAGGTTGCTGATGGGGAGAGCGCCCGAGGTCTCGATGAGCAGGCTGAATCCCGCCGACAGAAGTCTCTCCGCCAGCGTCACACACCCCTTTTGCAGGAGAGGTTCGCCGCCCGTGATCTCGACAAGTGGAATCTGGAACCCGCGCACCTGATCGACGACACTTTGAATCGTGCGCCGCTCACCACCGGTAAACGCATACTCGGTATCGCAGTAGGTGCAACGCAGATTGCATCCGGTCAGCCGCACAAAGACACAGGGCAAGCCGGCGTACGATGACTCGCCTTGGATGCTGGTGTAGATCTCGTTGACCAGCAAGGATGCCTCTTCCGCATTCACAGGGGAGAAGATAGCGGCCGCAACGACGATTGACAACACGTGGGGCGCGTGAGTGGACGGAAATCCTGTGTCAAAGACGGGACAAGGGGCTTCAAGCCCCTTGTCCGCGACAACGACTTCATCTGTGCGTGGGTGTCAGATGAGTTCCCAGTAGATGTCGAGGCACGTGTGTGTCGCATCTTTCCCGGTGAGAAACTTCGCCCGGACTTTGTCGCCGATCTTGATCGGCTTGCGATCCACGAGGTAGCCTTTGACGATGGAGCAAACGCCATTCATCTTGACGTCAATCTGGTAGTAGGGACACTCAATTTCCAGCCCTGTCCCGCCGCGTTCAACATAGGTGAAGGCGTAAACATATCCCTTCGGCTCCCTGACCTCAGTCCACAGCATGGGCTGGTGACAATCCGGGCAGTCGGCGCGCGGCGGAATCCAAATTTCCCCTTTGCCATGATAGACCGGGCACTTGGGATTGGTGCAGCGCGTCCCGAGAAGTTTCCCTTCGGTCAGTCCCTTGAAATATGGCGTCAGCAGACCATAGGTATGAAAATGCGTTCCCTCTTCGCCGAAGCGCGGGACGTGCAGGACCCAGGCGTCACCGGCGGTGTCGATCTTCGACGGTTGCGTTTTCAGATTCACACGATCACTCATGACTCACCTCCTACCAGGCTTTCTCCATGACCGCGGCGGTGACATGGCTGCCAACGCCCGCGTGGGAAATGGCCAGACCGCGCCGCGGATTTTTCGCCTGCAAGCTTTGCCAGTCGGCCGGTTTCTTTTTGCTGTAACGTTCCCAGAGCTTGGGATCGCCGTGGAACTGATCGTACTTGCCCTGCAACTGCCACATCACCTCGTCGGCTTGGAAAATGCCCGTTGCGCCGACCGCGTGCATCGTGCCCAGAAGTCCGCCGGACAGGTTGGCCGGGCACTTGCCGGGTTTGCCCGTGTGGGGATTGGTGTGATAGCATTCACCGGAACGGACGTATTCCTGCTCCTCGCCGTAGAGCGTCAACCCGACGTCCCCATAAGTCTGCAGGTCGGAGATGGTAAACGCGTCGTGGGTCTCGACCAGATCGAGATCCTCGATCGGCACGTTAATCCCGGCCATGCGGTAGACAAAATATGCTGCCATCCGCGCCGCGCCGAAGCTCTCGAAGCCCGGCCAGCGGCCGTCCTGCTTCTCCATCTCAGCGTACAACTTCCGGTACCCCTCCTCGGTCTCATGCGGGAGAAGCGGAATGCGCATCGGCCGGCGGTCGCCGGTCCGCAGCGTGTGTGACCCGCCGGCGATGTATAGCTTCACCGGTTTGTCGGTGAGCTTGTACGCCAGCTCCTCCGAGCAAAGCAGCGTGCAGGCGGACCCCACGCTCATGGCGCAACACTCCAGAAAGCGCAGCGGATCGGAGACGATGTCGCCGCTCAGAACTTCTTCGATGGTGTGTTTCCCCGGCTGCTGGGCATAGGGCGACGAGCATGCATACCCGCGGTTCTTCACCGCGATCGCGGCGCGAATCCGTTCGTCAACGTGGTACATCTCCTGGAAACGGCGTGCCATCGGCGCATAGTAACTGGCATAGTTACGCGCCAGACGCGTCTCGAAGTCCTTGCATGCGGCCATGGCGATGTAGTAGTTGCCCGTCCACGTTTTGACCTCGTCCATGCGCTCCCAGCCCATGACCATTGTGCAGTCCGACAGACCGCTGGCAATCGTGGTGGCGCCCACCAGCAGAGTCGATCCGCCGGTGGCGCCGCCGGTCTTGATGCCGACATTGCCCATCGGGTCCAGACCGAGGTAGTCGTGCACCTTGGCCTCGCACAGAAGCTGATCCTGGAAATGATCGGCGAACGCGCCGTAGCAGGCGAAGTTGATGTGCCCCTTAACCTCCAGCGGATCCATCTTGAGGTTGTTTTCCTCCAGCATCATGCGAAAGGCCATCATGCAGAGTTCTTCCAGTTTCTTTTCCGGATAGCGTTTGCGGAAATCGCTCATCCCGGCGGACACCATGTAAACCGGCCGGGTCCATTTGGGGATGCGCAGATTTCCGGGCTTGAATGTGATCATGTTTTCCTCCTCCCGAACGTAGACTTGCATAATCGGGACGCGTTGTGATCGAGACAAGAGAATTCAGTATTGGAAGTGACAAAAAGAGCCGTGAGGGCAGATGGCCACGAGATCAGGCGACATGTCGCCGGGATTCTCAATCCCGTTGCGCACGTGCGTTTTCACTTGTGCTGCTGTCCCCGCCCCGCCAGCATCGCGCCCCCCGCCAAAATCACGGCACACACCAGCGACAGCCAGACGCTGTTGGCGAATGTCTCCGAGTGGAACGCAAATGTGATCTTGTGAGTGCCTTTCTTGACCGGCACAGCGCGGAACGTGTAGTCGGCACGGTAGATCGGCACGTTCTGCCCCGCTTCGTCGGTCGCGTGCCAGGCGGGGTAGTAGTTCTCGGACAGCCAGAGGATGCCGTCGCGCTCGGCGGTGCACTCGACGACAAACTTGTCGACGCTCCAATCGACAATACGCGCGGGCGTGAACGGAATCGAGGCGGCGTTCTGATCGGCGGGCGGGAGATCGGTCATCGGCTGGTCGAGAATCAGCCGGTTGTGGTAGGGGAAGTCCGGCCGCCGCAGTTGCGCCAATGTGGCGTTGGAGTCGGTCATCACTTCGTATTGATAGAACACCGCGGCGCGTGGCAGGGCATCGGTGTTCCTGATCAAATACAGGCCCTGACTCTGCCCGGCCACTTCGAAGCCAGCCTGAGACACTGGCTGCGGCGAAACAAGTAGAGTGACATTCAGAAGGTCCATCGTCACAGGATCAGTCAAGAGCGATGGCTTGGGATCGTGGCGGCCGACAAAGTTGTCGTAGGTGAGCAGATGATTCCCGTGCATTTGTGAGGGCGACACTTCTTCGATCCCATGCAGCGCAAGGTAATTGTCCTCAAGCGTGTTAGGCAGATTCAAGACACGGAATGGCGCTGGTCCGGCGTACTGCTTGATCGCACCCAGGATCGGACGCGCGTCATAGTATGGACGCGGGTCGATGGTCTTCACAAATCGCGAATCAAACTGCCAGTTGGGCAGCACCGCCAGAGTTGCAAGCCCCGCGACCGCGGAAGCGGTTCCCAGCGTGCCACGACGCTGCGCTTGAAATATCCCCACCAGCCCCCAGAGCACGATGGTCCCAATCAGAAACCCGATCCGCATCGGACCGGCATCAGAGATCGCCGCGGCGGCCTTGTCCTGAGACAACGGATTTCCGACAAGCGATGCCCAACCGGTCAGAAGGGAACTGCCGGTGACCAAGGCAATCAGTGTCAGGCCCGAGTAGATGCCCGCGATGAGGATCAGAAGCCGCAGCGGATCGACACTGTGACGCGCAGAGCCGCCATGCCCCTTGGCCGGCAAGAGCAGGACTTCCAGCGCCCGTGTGGCCATGACAATCCAACTCAGCGCAAAGAGAAAATTGATCATTGACGGTGCGCGGAACTTCCTCACCATGGGGACAAACTCAAAGAACAGTCTAAAAAGAGGTGTCGACGCGCCAAGCGCATGCAGCAATGCCAGGAGCGACAACCCGCCGAAAAACCACATGGCTGGCCCACGCACAGCGACCACTGCCACAATGGCCAGCGCCAGCGCCATCACGCCCACGGCTTCCGAGTTGAGTTTGAATAAATTCTGTCCCCAGTAAGTTGCGGGCCGGTCACCAAGATTCTCCCCGGAGAAGGATGGATTGACTTCAGAGAGGAGCTCTTCCGAATGCATCGACCAGGAGCTGGCCCACTCGAATCCGCCACTGTTCTCATTGTGCTGGATGCGCTGTGAGTACTTGGCGAGGTATTGATAAGGCGCCATCCATTGGATGGCGGACGCGCCCAGCGCCAGCATGACTGCCACGACAAAGAAGAGTACGGGCGCCAGAATCCGTGCCACGTTGAACCGGTGCTGTTCCCAGAGGAGAAACAGGAAGTACAGGCCCAGCCCCCACGACGCGTAGTAGGCCATCTGCACGTGCGCCGTTAGAATCATGAGCGCGTACACCAGCCCGAAGCCCAGAAACGGCGCCAGCCGCCGGGTGGTCGTCCCCCGGTGAACAAGGAGAAATGCAAGCGGCGCCAGAGCCGCGACATAGATTTTTCCATCATGCCCGGGATAGAAGAGTGAGACCAGGCAGGGCGTGAACATGTAGAGCGTTCCCCCAATAAAGGCCGAGACATTGTTGCGCCCGATCTCCCGCAGAAACAAAAACATGAACACGCCAGCCAGAAAAACATGGAGGATCAGCTTCAGTCCAATGGCGTAAGTGACAGGCAGGATGACTTGCAGCAGGGCCGCTGGATAGAAAACATCTCCGTGCATGGCATCGACAAAGGGCAGTCCGCCGTGGATGTAGGGATTCCACAACGGGACACGCAGGTGCTGACGCCAGAAATCGGCAGACAGCGACCGGAAGAACACTCCCGCCGACATCGTGTCGCTGCCATAGATCATCTTGCCGGGCGAGAATATCGGGCCCGCGAAAAAGATCACCGTCAGTAGTGCATACGCGATGATTGCCCAGCGGACCGGATGGGCGGAAATTGTCTCGGTGAATGACCCGGATGACGCCGCCGCTGCGCCCGGCTTCTTCGCCGTGGACGACGCCGATTTTCTTGGTGGTTCAGCTTTCTTAGCCATGCGGCGAAGTTAGGGGACGAACGTGCACGAGCCAAGGGGGAAGTAGGGATCAGTTCTTTGTGTCAGCATTCCTGGTCAGATATTTGCTGGGATGGTCACCTCCCACCCTATCCGCGGATCACCTTGCTCACGATGTCCCGGCGCAAGATCAGGCCGATCAACTTGCCGTTCTCCACGACCGGCACACGACGGATGTTGCGGAACATCATCTGCGCGGCGACTTCGACGATCGGCGTGTCTTCCGAGGTTGTGAACAACCGCGTCGTCATGATGTCTTTCACTTTGATCTCGTCCTCATGACGCAACAGCTCATCGAAGGGTTCGGCATCGGGCGCCAGCGCCAGGTTCTGGATGAGGCTCTCGTAGTTGGGGAGTGCGGCCTTGATCAGATGGCGTTCGGAGATCATCCCGACCGGCTGACCCTCGGCATCGACAACCGGCATCCCCGACACTTTGTACCGATAGAGTTTGTTGGCGACTTCCTTGAGGGAATCATCGGGCGAGACCGTGACGACGTCGCGGTGCATGATGTCGCGCACCGTGAGATGCTTGCGGATGGTCAGCCCCGTGTCCCAGATCACCCGGATCACCTCGTCCGGCGAGGCCGCCGCCAGCAGTTTGGGGAGATTGGATTCATCACGCGCCAGCGTAGCGAACGCCGAGAGTGTCTGCAGATACAGTTGCGCAATGTTGCGCGGTGTCAGAAGCAAGCAGATGACATGCAGGGGACGGGCATCGGGGGTCGGCGCCTTGATTCCCTTCCGGGAAATTCCCAGCGCGATGTGCATGTCATCGACCAGGTCGGTGCGTGCATGCGGGAACGCGTAGCAGCGTCCAAATGAGGTATTTTCAATCTCTTCACGTTCGGCGATCGAGCTGAGAATACCCGCACGGTCAATCCGGGGAAACTGGAGAGTGACCAAGTCCATCAACTCGCCAATCGCGCCGGTTTTCGACTGCGACCGCAGATCGGCCTGCAGCAACTTGGGATCGAGAAGCGCCGCCAGTCTCATATTGATTTCTCCCCTGCCGCGATCGTGTTGCTATCGGCTGTGCGGCTCAACCCCGGTGGCGTGGCGATCCCGCCCGACACCAACATCTTGATCGTGTCTTCGTTAGAAATGTCCAGTTCGTAGACTTCATCGGTTGGCACAAGGATCACAAAGCCCGTGAACGGAGTCGGTGTCGACGGCACAAACACGGCGATCAACTCACCGCCACTGTTGGGTTTGGCATCTTTTCCCGGCAACTCCGATATGCGCGTCCGTGCGGCAGCGAAGCCGATCGCGTACACACCCCGTCGCGGGTACTCGATGATCACCGCCCGGTCGAACACCTTTCGTTGGGGCAGGGTCACCGCCTCGACCAGTTGCTTGGCGGCGGAGTACACAGCGCGTACCAAAGGGGTCCGGACGAATAAAAGTTCGCCGAATCCAAAAAGACGCGAACCCACGACGTTGCGCACAAATGCACCGACGAGAAAGACCAGCAGGATGGTCGCGGCCAGTCCCATCCCGGGAATGGATTTGCCCAGAAAACGCTTCATGATGGGAGAGAGAATCCCATCCACTTGCAGGAACAAAAAATTCAGGACAATCACAGTGACGATCACCGGCACCGTGATCACCACTCCCGAAATGAATGTTCGCCGCAGGGAATTGAGAATCTGGCGTCCGAATGACGGATTCGATGTCTGGCCGATATTCATGATCGTCCCCGCGCCACGCGCGAGACTCAATAGATAAGGCTACGATGGCACCGCTGTACTGTCAAGAGGCATTGGGAGGGCAGATTTGCGGTGTCACTTCTATATCCCTTGAGGGGAGATCTGCTCAGAGAGGAATCTGGTACTTGCTACTCAAACACAGGCGGCGATGGCGCTGTCGGTTCGGACGGTGTCTCCGGCGTTGCCGGAGGGGTCACGGTCCCGGCCGTGGCATAGGCGGGTGCGCGCAATTGGAGAAACACTCTGGTCCACACGGCCGAATCGAAGGTGCCAAGATAGGCGGTTGTCATGAAGATGAACGGCACACCCACAGTGATGCCGTACAGGATCGCCAGCGGTTTGCTGGCCATCCACAGCGCGATCGCTGGCAGGGCCAGCATCCCACCGATTCCCAGTAAGGCGACCAGCACCGCGATTTGGATCGCGAATTTCACCATGGCCACGATGACCGTCGGCTGCCACTGGCTTCGCAGAAGCGTCCAACCCTCGCCGATCGAATTGATGACACCGCGCGTCTCCAGTGTGACAAAACGGTCGGCGTACAGCCAGGTCAGAACAATTGCGACCAGTCCCACCAGCACAGACGGAATCGCAAACACCAGCGAAAAGAACCCCAGCGGTCGCGAGAGGACGAATAGGAAAACCTCGACCCCGGTCACAAACACCACAAATGCGACCAGCACGACGATCTCCAGCAGGGTCAGTCCCAGCATCGGCCAGAACCGTTTCAATCCGAAGTCCCACCCCGCCGACAAACCAGGGGTGCCATTGGTGTCGATCTGGTAGACATTGTAGATGAGCGCCGATTTGCTGATAACATGCAGGATCAGCACGATGACAAGGATCAGCCCTCCGACCAGGATCACCATGGCCAGCGCGGCGAGGAGCCATTGACTTGCGGCTTCGATGTCCCCCGCTGTGAGCTCCTTGCGGCCGAAGCTGGCGCCGCCGCCCCCCCCGCCGGCAAAGAGGCCGAACAACCAGAGATACTTGTGCTTCCACGCGAGCCGGAACGACTCGCGGATTATGTCACCGATGGGGAGTCGAATCATCGGATGCCCCCAGCCCTGTCCGATCAACAGTGCGCCCACAAGGACTCGAACCTTGGGCCCGCTGATTAAGAGTCAGCTGCTCTACCAACTGAGCTATGGGCGCATCGTGACTTTGGCTGCGCAAAACTGAGCGCCGTGCCGTATGGAACAAATCATCATCGCGTGATCCAGTCAAACGATTTCTAAAGTCGCGGCCAATTCATCGCTGGCAGAGCAAATCGCGAACGGCAGTGCTTGTGTAGCTTAGGGACTCGTGCCCGTCAGTCCGTGAGTGCCGCAATTGCCCAATGCCAGTGCGAACGGTGCGTGGTAGCGAAATCTGACGACGCCCACAAGGGGATACGCAGCAACGGCGCCGCCCGTGCTCATGTGGCACAGTTGCTCTCGCCCCCCTGCCCAAGCTGGACGCATTCTCCATTATCTAGCGGCGAAGGCGTACCGGGCGGGAAGGACATGAAGCGTGGCACAGGAATCGTTAGAGAAGGTTGCTTGGTGAGGGTGGATGGGATCGGACCATCGGCCACCTGCTTAAAAGGCAGATGCTCTACCACTGAGCTACACCCCCAGCCAAAACGAGTATACGGGGCAAAAAGCGGATGAGTCAAAGGCATTTGCCGCCGCACTCTGCGACAGGGGCGCAGGAACTTTCCCTCCTTGGGCCGCGTCTTGACAATGGCTGTTGCCTTCGGTTTCTTGAGTGGTTGCTTTGATTCGCTACAGCAAACCGATAAACGACTGGAGAGAAGGTCATTTCATGAAATACGATATATGCGTGATCGGGGCCGGGCCGGGGGGATATGTCGCTGCCATCCGCGCTGCGCAACTGGGCAAAAAAGTCGCCGTGATCGAACGCGCCAAGGCCGGCGGCATCTGCACGTCGTGGGGATGCATCCCGTCCAAGACACTCCTGCACGCTGCTGGGATCCTAAGCGCGCTGCGGCATGCCGGTGAGTTTGGCATCACCATGGGTGATATCAAAGTCGACACCGACAAATTGCGCGCCAAGAAAGACCGCGTGGTCGACCGGCTGGTCAAGGGTGTCGAGTTCCTGCTGAAGAAAAACGGTGTCGACTGGATCCCCGGGCAGGCGCGACTGGCAGGGCGCACTACAATTGTGGTGACCGGGGCCGACGGGAAGTCTACCATGGTAGATGCCGGAAGCATCATCATCGCCACCGGCGCACGGCCGGTTGAGCTGCCCAACCTCAAACCCAACGGCGAAACAGTCATTACATACTTTGAGGCGCTGGAAGTGCGCGGTGTCCCCAAGGACTTCGTCGTGATCGGCGGCGGGGCAATCGGGTTGGAGATGGCGGAGGTGTACGCGGCCTTGGGGTCGAAAGTCACCGTGGTCGAGATGATGCCGACATTGCTTCCCGGCTTTGACATCGACCTGTGCAAAGCGGCCGCCGAGGGATTGAAGAAGTCGGGCGTCACCACGCTGACCGACACCAAAGTCGCCTCTGCCACCCAAGGCAAAGACAAGCGCTGGACCCTGACTCTGGAAAGCGCCAGAGGCAAAGCGCCGTCGCCATTGACAGCCGACCGCGTGCTGGTGGCAGTGGGGCTGAAACCCAACAGCGACGATCTCGGCCTTAAGACTGCTGGTGTGACATGCGACACGCGCGGGTTCATCACGACCGATGTGCAAATGCGCACCAATGTCGCCAACATCTTTGCCATCGGCGATGTGACTGGACGCAAGCTATTGGCGCACAAAGCCTCACGCGAGGCGCACATAGCCGCCGAGTCTGCCTGCGGACATAGCGCCGTGATGGATTACCGTTCGGTTCCCGGCGCTGTTTTTCTGCATCCGGAGATCGCCACGGTCGGTTTATCCGAAGACGAGGCCAAACGTGCGGGTCATGAGATCGCCATCGGCAAGTTCCCGCTGGTGGCGCTGGGACGCGGGGTCGCGACCGGGGCGATGGATGGATTTGTCAAGGTGGTGTCCGACAAGGCCACCGACCGGATTCTGGGTGTCCACATCGTGGCGCCCACTGCGGGGGATATGATTGCCGAGGCAGCGCTGGCCATCGAAATGGAGTCGACTACTGAGGATCTCACCTCGACCATCCATGTTCACCCGACCTTTTCCGAGTCGCTGATGGAAGCCGCCGCCGACACGCGTGGCGAAGCGGTGCACATCTGGAAGGGGTGAGCGGGGAAGAGTCCGCAGATAGATGTGGGGGAACATCATGGGTGTCTTGGCGATGTCCGAGGTATAACGAAGTGGACACGCAATTGACCGCATCCCTGCCCCACGTGAACTGATTCCTCAATAATTCGTTTCCAGGAACTGCTGCACCACCAAGGAGGAGTTGTAGGCTGTGACGTCGAAGAATTCCTTCAATTGTTGCTGCGCGGTCTGGGGTCCCGATCCTCCGGCCAGATCGGAGCACGACCGCACGATGGCAACCGGGATGCCAGAGGCACGCGCTGTCTGGACGACGGCCGCGGATTCCATGTCGACGATCTCCGCCTGGAAATCCCGGAACAGCTGTTCACGCTTCGCCTTCGAGTCAATGAATGCGTCTCCGGAGACCCCCAGTCCGCCCCGCCGAACTTCGGGAATCCGTCCCATCACGGTCCGGAAACGGAACGCGACCGCGTCACCGGCGTCTGCCAGTTGACGGGCCAGCGACGTGTCGACCGGCATGTCGAGCATATGCTGTGATCCGACCTCGACGGAATCGGTCTTGAAACCATTCTTACCCCAGTATCCGTGGTCATGGATCAGCCATTGGTCGGGGATGACGATGTCGCCGATCTGGTGTTGTGGATTGATCGCGCCGCAAATGCCCGTGAAGATGATCGCCGCCGGATTGTAAACATCGATGATGTGTTGTGCGGTGGCTGCGGCGTTGGTCATGCCAATGCCGGATGCGGCAATGACCACCGGCTGCACAAGCCATCCATAGGCGAGTGCGCGTCCGGCCCACACCGTATCCTTTGACAGTGAGGCTGCCTTGCGCAACTGCGCGCCTTCCGGTTCAAAGGCATAGATGATTGCCCATGGCCGTTGTTTGGGTACTGGCGTTTGCTGGGCAGGTGGAGCAGCGGCAGTAGCTGCAGGCGGGACGGCGGTCTGTTTCGGCACCGGGGCCTCGCGGACACAGGATAGGAGTATCAGCGCAGCGAGTGACGTCAAAATGATGAGAATCTGCTTCACGAGTGCGCATCGAGTCTGTCGCATGGGTCACCTCTTTCGTATCAGTGGCGGGCGTGTATAAACTGTGGTTGGTCCGGCGAAGCGTTTGATTTTGGCACCCTTCGTCGATAAATTGGGTTTCGGTTGCGTATGGATAAGGTGTTTCCCGTTGTCGGAACCAGCCGCCAATGGTAAAGGAGCAAGCAATGAACGCGGAAGACAAACGGAAAATCAAGACCGGCCTGGCCGAGATGCTCAAGGGCGGGGTCATCATGGATGTCACCAATGCTGACCATGCCCGAATTGCCGAGGATGCCGGGGCCGTCGCGGTCATGGCTCTGGAGCGTGTGCCGGCGGACATTCGCGCTGAAGGCGGCGTCGCCCGCATGGCCGATCCCCTGAAAATCGAGGAGATCAAACGCACCGTGACGATCCCAGTGATGGCCAAATGCCGCATCGGGCACTTTGCCGAGGCGCAGATCCTTGAATCTCTCGAAGTTGATTTTATCGATGAATCCGAGGTCCTGACCCCCGCCGATGAGGCGTTCCATATCAACAAAGACCTGTTTACGATCCCCTTCGTTTGCGGATGCCGCAATCTCGGAGAAGCCCTGCGCCGCATCGGCGAAGGCGCGGCGTTGCTGCGCACCAAGGGAGAACCCGGCACCGGTAACATTGTGGAGGCGGTCCGGCATATGCGTGCCGTGCAAGATGGAATTCGTCGCCTGACGGTCCTGCCGCGCGAGGAGCTGATGACCGAAGCCAAGAACCTCGCCGCGCCTTATGACTTGGTCTGCTGGGTGGCAGAGCATGGGAAGCTGCCCGTCCCGAATTTTGCCGCTGGCGGGATCGCCACCCCAGCCGATGCGTCTTTGATGATGCAACTGGGAGCGGAGTCGGTCTTTGTCGGTTCGGGCATCTTCAAGTCCGAAAATCCACTGGCTCGCGCCCGGGCAATTGTTCTGGCGACCACCCACTACAGCGATCCCAAGATGGTGGCTGAAGCCTCGAAGGGGCTCGGCGTGGCCATGCACGGTATGGAAATGCGCACTATTCCCGAAGGGCAGTTGCTACAAGTAAGATAATCGCCGTGAATACGCCAGCTGCCAGCGTCGCAATCGCGCCGCCCGACTCCGTCGCCACGTGCCAGAGAATCATGGCGAGCGGCCCCCGTTCATTTCTCGACGGACACGAAGCGTCGGCGGGTGTCCGTGCGGTGGGCTTGTTGGCTCTCCAGGGGGACTTCGATTTGCACCGTCAGGCAGTGCAGAATCTTGGCCACCATGCATTCGAAGTGCGCACGGCTGAAGACCTTTCCCGTGTTGACTGCCTGATCATGCCAGGGGGGGAGTCCACGACCATGCGCAAGTTGCTGCAGAACGGCGGCTTATTTGACGAGATTCCCCAGTTCGCCCGGACGCATGCGATCATGGCGACTTGCGCGGGCTTAATTCTCCTCAGCCGGGGAATCGAGGGATCACCGGACGAAGCGACACTGGGTCTCATCGATTGCACCGTCTCACGCAACGCCTACGGCCGCCAGTACCATTCTTTCCGCGGTGAAGGGTGCGTTTCTCTGGGTGGCAGTGAAGCGCCGTTGGAGATGGTCTTCATCCGTGCCCCTCGGATCAATCACGTCGGGGAAAGTGTCGATATTCTGGGACGATTGGAGAACGAACCGACACTCATCCGACAGGGGAACATCCTGGCGATGACCTTCCATCCTGAGTTGACTGACGACCTCCGTGTGCATCGCTACTTTCTCGCTCCCGCATCATGCCGGCGATGATCCTGGATTGCTCTGTGTGCCCATGGCTTGGGTGTGGCGCTCCGGGTGTGCGAAAAGAATCGCACAAATCGGACTAATTACGTAGTATTTGAAGTCTATGACCTCCGTTGGCGGACAAATGCGGTTGGGAGCGCCAAAGCCAGCTTGGCTGAAGACGAAAGCCATATTTGCGCCGAACTACATCCGGGTCAAAGACGCGCTCCGTTCCAATCGGCTGCATTCGGTCTGTGAAGAAGCCAACTGCCCCAACATTCGCGAATGCTTCTCCCAGGGCACCGCAACATTCATGATCCTGGGCAATGTCTGCACCCGTGGCTGCCGATTCTGCGATATCATCAAGGGGAAACCTCCTCTCTACGACACCGACGAACCACGCCGGATGGCCGAAG
>JAVHPP010000152.1:0-7521 GCA_036170655.1 Candidatus Zixiibacteriota bacterium
CGACAGGCGGAACCCGGCCTGGGAGTTCAACGCCATCGCGGCCAGTTCCGCGCGCGACTGCCAGGCGTCTTCCAGCTTCCGAAACGCATCGCGGCGCACCGCGCGGTCTGGATGCGACATCCGCGCCGCATTTTGTCCCAGCGAAATGTGTTTCTTCTCGCCCTTCTCTTCGATCTCGACACGCAGGTCGCCCGCCATCTTCTCGTACAAGAGGTTCCAGGCATGGTACCCATTGACCGCCAGTTCCAGCGTCAGTTTCTCCTGCTCCTCCGGCATCTTTGCGCGCGCAATCCGGCGTATCTCGTCGAGAAAGAAGCGTATTTCGCGCATGCCGCCGGATGTCATCAACTGTTCCCAGTCGTGATCGCTCTGACGGATGGAAAACGACTCCAATGACGCCAGCAAGATCTCCCAGCGTGATTTCAGCACATTGCCCGCGGCGGCGATCGCCGCGCCCTTGGCGTCCTCGACATCCTGACTGACCAGGCACAACGCGTACACTTCTGCCAGATGAATGTGTTCTGCGATCCGCTGTAGCTCCCCGATCCAGGCAGCCCAATCCGGACAACTGCCATTGCTCAATGACGATGGTAGATGCGTCAAGGACTCTCCCGATGTGTCCAAATCTCTGCTGATCTGCGCGGTAAATGCCGCATATTCCTCTGACCCCGAACCGCCCGGGAAAATCGAGTCAATCTCCCAGCGCGGCGCCGGATCCCCCTGTTGATTTTGTGATGTCACGGTTTATTCTCCTTGATGATTGGACGGGTCAATACCGACCGATACGTCGGCGTCTGTCAAACAGGTGGAGGTCATGGTCCCTTCCTTGCGATGCGAGTTTGACGCTCAGGCGATTGTTCGGGCCACTTCCGGGATCGTGGCGGTTCCTGCTCCCAACAGTCCCGAAGACCCAAGTCGAGGACGAACTCACTACGATTGCCCGTCCCTCGGCCGAGAGACGGGGCAGAGGTTCTCTCCCACAGGGAGAGACAAAATCCAAGATACAAGGGTGAGGTTCCCGCCGAGCCTCTTTTTTGTCCTGCAATGAAAAAAGACTCGGCAAAAGCCTTGCCCTCCCGTTCCCGCTTCGGCCGCCTGTTCCAGTTCGTCAGTACGTCCGGCTCATCAGACACCGTTGACTTCCCGGCAAAGGAACCCGCAACTTTGGTTCCCTGATGTCCACTCCCGACCAGAATCTTTACCTCGGCCGCCGCCTTGACTGGGTTCGCTGCGTCCTCGCGCGACGTCAGCCGCAGTACCGCTTCAAGTGGGACGTCTATTTCGAGCGTCTGGAGATATTGGCCCGCACCGCAACCCGGTTCCTCGATGCGGGGTGTGCCGATAACAAAACAGCGTCCGAACTCGCGGGTCCGTCACTTTGCGCCGGTATCGATCTCACCACAGGACCGGCCAGTGGAGTTCACGTGGCGGGACATCTGGAGAGACTGCCATTCCGCGGCGGGTCGTTCGATCTGATTGGGTGTCGCCACGTCGTGGAACACCTCGAAGATCCGTCGGCCGTTTTCGCGGAACTGCGCCGGGTCATGACGCCCGGCGGGCGTCTGCTGATTCAAACAGTCAACCGGACCAGCCCGTTGGTGTGGCTCTCCCGCATGTTGGGAGACACATTGCGGCGGCGTCTCTTGCATCAGCGCTACAAACGCAGGTCATTTGCACATTCTCCGTTGCATGACCGCTTCAATATCCCCAGTGCGTTCATGTCTCCCCCGGAAGGATTCCGTTTGGTGTCTTTGGAGATGATCCAGGATGTCGATCTTCAGTCCCGTCTCGGATTCTGGCTGACCTATCTTCTTGTCCTCTGGACCAAGGACCGGCCCGGCAGGCGGTCAACAATCACGGCGGAATGGGAACGTCTTTGACGTCGCGAGCGGGCGCCATCCACAAATCACTTGAGCCGTCGCGCCGGATTCATCAACTTCCAGACATGGGGCTTGGCAACGCACCGCGAACGATCCGTCGTGTCCTGATCGCGAACCGTGGCGAGATTGCCGTGCGGATCATCCGTGCCTGCCGGCGCATGGGCATCGATGCGGCGGCCGTGTTTTCGGAGGCCGACCGAACCGCCCTCCATGTGCGGATGGCGGATTTGGGCGTCCCGATCGGGCCGTCTCCCCCGGAGCAAAGCTATCTGAACATTGCCCGGATCCTGGACGCGGCGCGACGTGTTGGCGCCGATGCCATCCATCCGGGATATGGATTCCTCGCGGAGAACGCCGGTTTTGCTGCACAAGTCATCGACGCGGGTCTGGTCTGGATCGGGCCGCCGCCGCACGCCATCGAGATGATGGGTGACAAACTGGCGGCGCGTTCGCTCATGACCAAGACCGGAGTGCCCATTGTTCCCGGTTCCGATGGGCCGATTACCGATGAAAAAGCGGCACTGGTCGCGGCCGGGCGCGCCGGTTTCCCGATCGTGATCAAGGCCGTGGCCGGTGGCGGTGGCAAGGGGATGCGTGTCGTCCGCCAGGCGAAGGACTGGATTCCCTCCATCGCAGCGGCCCGTCGGGAGGCACAGGGAGCGTTCGCCGATGCCCGTGTCTACTGGGAGAAATACCTCGAACAACCCCGCCACGTCGAAATCCAGATTCTGGCGGACACGAATGGCCGCGCCATTTCACTGGGCGAACGTGAATGCTCGATCCAGCGCCGCCACCAGAAGGTGATCGAGGAATCCCCCTCGGTGGCCGTCGATGCTGCGCTCCGCGCCCGGATGGGACAAACAGCCGTCGCGGCCGCCGATTCGTGCGGCTATGTTGGCGCCGGTACAGTCGAGTTCTTGCTCGATCGCGACGGAACATTCTATTTTCTGGAGATGAATACACGCTTGCAGGTCGAGCATCCGGTCACCGAGTGGGTCACCGGTGTCGACCTCGTGGCCGAGCAACTGCGCATCGCTGAGGGAGGGGACTGGAAGCCCCCGGTGCTGTCCCATGCGCCATTCGGCCATGCCATCGAGTTTCGTATTTACGCGGAAGATCCTCAGAACAATTTTCTTCCCTCGCCGGGCACGATCACAAAATATCATGAACCGCAGGGACCCGGCGTGCGTGTTGATTCGGGTGTCTATCAGGGCGCGGAGATACCGATTGACTACGATCCCATGGTGGCCAAGCTGATTGTCTGGGGCAGCGATCGCGGGCGGGCAATCGCCGCCGGTGCCGCGGCGCTGGAGGAGTTCCTCATCGATGGCATTGCCACCACGATCGACTTTCATCGCCAGATTATTCGTCATCCCGAATTTGTGGCGGGCAATACGACAACTGACTTCATCGCTAAGTATTTCAGTGGTGCGATGGAACTGCCCGGTGACGGCGACCATGTGCGGAAGGTGGCCGCGATCGCAGCGGCGCTCTACACGCACCGCAGGGACGAACGGGGGTTGCGTCCGCGGCAAACAGGCAACGGCCGCGCTGCGGAAGGGTTTAGCAGTTGGCTGCTCGACGGGCGCCGTCGCGGTGTCGCACACTGGCCGTCGCGCATCTGACGTCCCGTAGGCCGGAGATCACTTCATGCCCAAGTATCGTGTGAACATCGGTGATCGGCAATACCGTGTGGAGATCAACGGAAAGAACGTCAAGGGCGTGATTGACGGCAACCCGGTCAGTTTGGACGCCGTTTGGGTGGGCGGCTCCGATCACGATCTCAGTTTGTTCCTCGATGACCGCAACTATGATCTGCGGATCGACGAAACCGGGGACCAACTCACCATCATCCACGCGGGGTTGAGAGTTGATTGCCGCATTGTGGACGAGCATCTGGCTGATCTGAAGACGCTTGCCGGGGTCACAGAGAAACCGCAGGGGAAGACGATTGTCAAATCACCGATGCCGGGCCTGATTGTCCGTGTTCTCGTTTCCGCTGGAGACAACGTTACCAAGGGAGACCGGCTCTTCGTGATCGAGGCAATGAAGATGGAAAACGAAGTGAAAGCGCCGTGCAGCGGGACGGTCACCCATCTGACCGTCACGACAGGCGAAGCCATCACCAGCGGACGCGAGTTGCTGGTGATCGAGTAGCGTAAGATGACTCAGCCATTCAACAAACTGACAGCGGACGATTTGGCCGTGTTCCGGTCGATCTGCGGCGACGCGCAAGTCCTGACCGACAAAGCCGATCTTGAGATTCACGGCGCTGACGAGACCGAAGATCTGTGCTTTCCCCCGGAGGTCGTGCTGCGTCCGCAGGAAACAGCCCAAGTGCAGGCCATTATGTGCCGGTGCGCCGCGCGGCGGATTCCCGTCACTCCGCGCGGGGCAGGGACCGGTCTGTCCGGCGGAGCCCTGCCGGTTCGGGGCGGCGTCAGTCTTTCACTCGCGAGAATGAATCGCATTCTTGAAGTCGATACCGAAAATCTCGTTGTTGTTGTGCAGCCCGGCGTGATTACACAGGTTTTGCAGGAGACGGTGGAGACCCAGGGATTGTTCTATCCTCCCGATCCGGCCAGCCGCGGGTCGTGCTTCATTGGCGGGAATCTCGCCGAATGCGCAGGAGGCCCCCGCGCCCTCAAGTATGGCGTGACCAAAGACTATGTGCTCGGTGTCGAAGCGGTGCTCCCCAACGGTGAGGTTATTCGCTGGGGTGGCAAGCTCTTGAAAAACGTGACCGGTTACAATCTTGCGCAACTTCTGGTCGGTTCCGAAGGCACATTGGCCATCATCACGGAAATCACGCTCAAGCTCATCCCCCTGCCGAAGGAGCGGATCTGCCTGGTCGTGCCATTCGATGATTGCCGTGCTGCCGCGACCGCCTTGACGAAAATCTTCATGGCGCGCCTGACCCCATCCGCCGCCGAGTACCTCGAAGGAGCGGCGGTGCGTTGCGCCGAAGCGAAGTTCGGCAAGTCGTTTCCGCAATCTGATGCGGAGGCCCACCTGATGCTCGAGCTGGATGGCAACGATCGCGCGCTGCTGGATCGTGACGCGGAGACCGTGGCGGAAATCTGTCTGGCCGAAGGCGCGCGCGATGTCCTGCTCGCCGACGATCGTGCCAAAATGAACGATCTCTGGCAAATGAGGCGTGGCATCGGCGAAGCGGTCAAATCGGTCTCCGTCTACAAAGAAGAGGACACCGTC
This sequence comes from Candidatus Zixiibacteriota bacterium, assembly GCA_036170655.1. Classification (GTDB taxonomy): domain Bacteria; phylum Zixibacteria; class MSB-5A5; order WJJR01; family WJJR01; genus JACRMA01. Next base: position 5,094 of record JAVHPP010000152.1, read on the forward strand.
GTTCCGCGTGCCCGCCTGCCGGAGCTGGTCGGCGTTGTCAAGGAGATCTGCCGGAAGCACCGGCTCGATGCCATCACCTACGGGCACGCCGGTGACGGCAATCTGCACGTCAATCTTCTCAAGCGCGATCTGGCCGATACCGAATGGGAAGAACGGCTCCCCGGCGCGATTACCGAACTCTTCGAGCGTGTTGTGGCCATGGGCGGCGCCCTCTCTGGCGAGCACGGCATCGGCTGGGTGCAAAAACGTTATATGCCAATCGCGCTCGGCCCATCGGAACTGGCGATCATGCGCCGCGTGAAGGATGCATTCGACCCGCAGGGAATACTCAATCCGGAAAAGGTGTTCCCGGACCAGAATGCCGTGTGAAACTGCTGTCCGTAACTTTGGTAGACTATGACACAGCTCTTCAGCAAACACTTTGCCGTGGATGAGGCCGACGCTCTCCTCCCGCACATTCTCTCCACCTTCGAGAAAATGCGTTCATTTCAAGCCGAACTGGAAGCGAAGAAAGAGTCGCTGGATCAGATCCATCACGCCGCCCCGGGGAATGGCGGGAGCCGCAAGGGACATGAACTAGTCCAGTCCTCCGAATCCATCACGCGCCTGATCGCCGGACTCGAAAATCTGGGGATAATTGTCAAGGACCTCGAAAACGGTCTGGTCGATTTCCCCCACATCCTCGACGGCCGTGAAGTCTTCCTTTGCTGGCGTATCGGCGAGAAATCAGTCACCCAGTGGCACGAGCTCGACGCCGGCTTTCGCGGACGTCAGCCGCTGTAGCTACTTAATCAGCACCATCTGCCGCGTGATCGTGCGCCCCCCGGTGGTGAGCCGGTAGAAGTAGTGGCCGGATGCGGCCATGTGTCCGTCGTCGTCACGGCCATCCCAGCGCACTTCCTGCGGCCCCGCCGGGAGATTGTCCGACACGAGGGTTCGCACACGCCGGCCAAGGATGTCGAGGATGGTGATCTCGACTTTGCCGGGTTTGGCGATGCTGTACACGATCCGTGTGTCCGGTGAATGCCGCATTGAGAACGGATTGGGCTGGTTCTGTGAGAGCGCTGTGTTCGAATCCGGCGGGGGGCTTGTGATAGAATCAATCACCAGGCTGACAGGAATCTTCAGAGGGGAATTCGACGCCCCTGTTGCGGTAAACGTCAGCGTGTCGGTATACTGACCGACGGTCAAACCTGCCCCCGCCGTGCGCACTCCGACAGCCACATTGCGCGACTGACTGCCAGTCGCGACCTCCATCAGAAACCAGCGAGCCGTCCATCTGGCTCGCCACGTCAGTAGGACCGCATTCGATGATGCCACATGGATTGTCTGGTTGTCCGGATCGCGACTCTTCTCCATCATGTGGAACTCGAGATGATCGGGTACAACAGTGAGCGCCGTGCCCGACTCGACCCGCAGAGTCACCGGGATGCGAACAGGGGAGTTCACCGCCTGAACTGAGGCGATCGTGATCGTATCATCGTACGCGCCGGGGTCAAGCGAACTGAGATCGACGCTGGCAACGCATTGTCCCGGAGTCTCGCCGCCGACTGGCAGAACTCCCAGCCACGAGGCGCTCTTGCTGATCGTCCAGGTAAACGGCGGACCGTCGATTGACCGAACTGCGATAGTCTGAGCAGGCACAGATGGGAGCGAGGTGGCACCGACGAAGTCCAGCCGTTCGGGAATCGCCGTGATTGATGCAATCCCGCCAGGATCGCCGATCGTGATCGTCCCTGGATAGGGATTGGGGTAGATGGTCTGAGTTCCGTCAAGGTTTGAGAAATTGGCAAAACGAATTAGCACATTTCCAATCTTCTCCAAGACCGTGTCGACCGTGATGTATTGGGACAGAGCACCGGGAGCAACCGCAAAATGGAGTCTCGCCACAGGACCGCTGCCAGGATCGATCGAACCGGGGTCAGGTATTCCCCTGATAATCAAAATCGCCCCAACGCGCCCCGTGAGGGATGCTGGATCAGCAAGAGCACGGACAACACCCTGATAACGATCACGTACGAAATGGATGCTGTCTAGAGTCAAGTCGGATGACGACCAGCGAAAGGGAATGTACAAGCCGCCAAGAGCATCGTCGTTGTCAACAATGATGTCGACCGTCACCTGCTCACCGGCCTGGGCCGTGGCATTGCTGAAACGGACCGCGTTCTCGGCCTGTGCCGTTGTCAACCCGGTCAGGCAAAACAGGGCGAGGAGGAGCAGTAGGTTGCGAGCCGTGAAATGTGTCATAGCAGAACGACCAACACCTCAGTATTATACGCCAGAAAGAGACGCTCGGAGTCTTCGATCTCGTAGAGATTCTAACAAGATAATAGTCGATATCCAGCGATCAACCTGGGTCATTCAGTGGAACGTCGATTCCTCGGGAGGGCGAGGCTCCCGCCGAGCCTCTTTTCGCACCCGAGCAAAG
>JAVHPP010000153.1:0-1587 GCA_036170655.1 Candidatus Zixiibacteriota bacterium
ATGCGGAACACCGCGGCCAGCGCCACTGGCTTGATCGCCGGTCCGGAGAGACCGCACAACCAAGGGTAATGTATCACCTCATTTGTCCACCTCCGTATGCGCCTTGACCAGCGGCCCCGCACAGGGGTTCTGAAGTGGTCCACCGCTAAATGCATAGCCGACAAGCGCCACAAGGTCAAGAACGTCGAGGACTCCGTCAGGCGCTACGTCACCGCGGCTCACGGGGCAAGCTTCATCCCATAGGATAGGCTGACCGCCGCTGAAAATGGCGTTGGCCAGGTATACTACATCTAAAACGTCGATAGAACCATCACCCTGAGGGGTTGCCGGGGAGACGTCACCATGCGATCCGCAATCGCACGGCGGCGGTTCCGGGCAGTACGACCAGCACAGAACGTTGACGTCAAGCGATGCTGTCGCAATGCCCCCGCCGACATCTCTCACGGTCAGATAGATTGTATCCTGAGGTGGGAGTGATCCCGCTCCATTCCCGGATTGCTCGAAGGGACATCCTCCGTGAGGTTCTGGAGGGGCGTAGTACGTAATGCGGGGAGTGCTCGTAATGGCGAAATGGCCACCGCCCGCGAAATGTCCCTGCCCCACATCCACCAATACGTCAAGTTTTGACCGTCTTCGGGGTCATCGGCAACCGCGATGACTTCGGCGTTGTTCCCGTACTCGACACAGTGAATGCCCCCGAGAAAGAAAGGCAATTGCAGTATCTCAGGGCTGGAGTTGGTTATCACGAGTTGGACAGAGAACGAATCAGACCGGACAGGTCCGCGTGACCCGCAGGGGCTTACACACCGCCCGTCCATGCGGTACGTCCAGTACTGGCCTTGGCGGGCCGCGTCAATCGCCCACGTCACCGATGTGTGGCCAGCGGGGAAAGACGTCCCCGCGTAAGGTGTCCCCGCCAAGACCCAGGAGGCACCCTCGAGCCGGTACACCGACAGGGTGAGATTGTGTGCCAGGTTGGCGTCGTAGCTGAGAAACAGCTCGCTAATCGCGGGCTTGATGGTGGACAACGTCTCGTTGGTCACTGCCAGTTGCCCGCAGTCGTAGATGACGAACGGCGCCGAGTAGGCAGTGGTCGAGTTCCCGGCGTAATCATCGGCCTTGATTTGGAGCCTGGCGTTGCTCGTGGCAGGGCCAGAAACAATCCAATTATTGTGGATCCACCAGCGGTCGAAGTAGTCACGTCCAACGATCCGCTCCGTGTACCCGCCTGCGCCTCCGTTGCGGTCGAGATCAATCGTCACCGCGGTCGTCGAGTCCGCGCCGGCATCGACTGACCATGGAATTTGCACTGTGTCGGCGACGTAGACCGTGTCGGCTGGCGGATTGATCGAGGCCGCGTAGGGCCCACCGGTGTAGTATGCGAGGAAATAATGATACGCCGATTCGATGCCAACGCTTATCGGGAAGTACGGATCGTACCATAGCGAGTAAATACTCGTATCGCGCAGATCGTGCCAATTCCAGACTTGGGACCATCTGAAAAATGTCCGTTGGTAGCCGTCTGGGAACGTTTGTTGGTACGGAACGGCAAGGTCGTGGTCCTCGAAGATTCCCCACGCGGTGACA
>JAVHPP010000154.1:0-7372 GCA_036170655.1 Candidatus Zixiibacteriota bacterium
CGGTGTGCCGGTCGCGAACGGATAGAGGGGAAGCAGATGCTCGAAACCACTAGCGTAGGCTCATTTCCCAAACCGCCGTACCTGACCAAGGCACGCAACGCTCTGGCCAAAGGGGACATCTCCCCGGAGGAACTGGCGGGTCTGGAGCAGCGCGCGACGGAAGAATGGATTCGCATCCAGGAGGACATCGGCCTCGATATCCTCGTGCATGGTGAAATGGAGCGCGGCGACATGACGACTTACTTCGCCGAGCAACTGCAGGGCTGCGCGATCTCCGGCCTCGTGCGTTCCTATGGCAATCGCTACTATCGTAAGCCCGTCATCAAATCCGCGCTGGTGCGCGCCAAGCCCATGTCCGTCGCCGCTTTTCAATATGCCCAGTCGCTGACCGTCAAGCCGGTCAAGGGGATGCTCACGGGACCATACACCATGTGTGACTGGTCATTTGATGAGCATTACGCCTCCCGCCGCGAGGCCGTTCTGGCGTTCGCGGCGATTATCCATGAGGAAGTCGGCGATCTCGAAGCCGCCGGCGCCCGCTATATCCAGATTGACGAACCGGCTATCTCAACCCGTCCCGCCGAGATTGATCTGGCCATCGAGGCCATGGGCATCGTGACCAAAGGGCTGAAAGCGATGACCATCAGCCACGTTTGCTACGGTGACTTCCGCACAATTTACCCGCGCATCCTCGATCTGCCGGTCGATCAGCTCGATCTCGAATTCGCCAACTCGCATTTTGCCAATCTCGAGGTTTTCCGCGAGCCCAAGTTTACGAAAAAAATTGCCGTGGGTGTGATCGATGTCCATTCCCACATTCTCGAAACCAAGAGCCAAATCAAAGATGGGATCCGTCGGGCGCTCAAAGTCTTCGATCCCGAGCAGGTCATGATCGATCCTGACTGCGGATTGAAAACGCGCACCGTGGAAGAAGCCATCGACAAATTGAAAGTCATGGTCGACGCGGTCGGCGAAATCAAACACGAGATGGGATGGAATTGAGTGTTGGTATTTGTGGCTGGCGCTTTTGTCGGGGTGCAAAGTTGTGCGCCCTTATTTGCCCGCGGATGGTGACATTCGTGGATCGCTGAGAGAAAGCAGTCATTGCGAGCGAAGCGAAGCAATCTCACCACCACGAACTACTCGGCACGGTCGACCGTGGGTTTTTCAACCAACCCTTTCACGGCAATGATGTTTCCCGCTCGCCACGAGTAATTCGATGCCCGATTCCGATCCCACGGGTTTGCACCCTCTCTTTGACCGTTTGCGTCGCGGTCCCATCCTGGCCGATGGCGGGATGGGGACGATGCTGTACCAACGGGGCATCTCGTTCGAGCGGTGTTTCGATGAGTTGAACCGGTCCGATCCGCAGATTGTCCTCCGCATCCATCAGGATTATCTCGCCGCTGGTGCGCAACTGATCGAGACCAATACCTTCGGCGGCAATCGCGTGCGCCTGTCCGCGCATGGCTTGGAGAGCAAAGTCCGCGACATCAACTATTACGGCGCCAAGCTGGCGCGTGAGGCGCGCGACATCGAAGGCCGCGACGCCCTTGTGGCCGGCTCCATTGGCCCCCTGGGGAAAGCCATGCAGCCGCTCGGGTCGATTCCCGCGTCTGCAGCACGCGATGCCTTTGCCGAGCAGGCGGCCGCGCTTTTGGAGGGCGGAGTCGATCTCTTCATCATCGAAACAATGTCGGACTTGAGCGAAATCGCCGAAGCGATTGCGGCGGTGCGTTCGTTGTCACGGCTGCCCATCATCGCCCAGATGACCTTCACCGAAGACGGAACCACGCTGACAGGGAGGACTCCCGAAGAAGTGGGACACTTTCTCGACCTGTCCGATGTGGATGTCATCGGCGCCAACTGCTCTGTTGGCCCGCAGGGCATGCTGGAGGCGATCTTCCGGCTTGCGAAGGCGACAACCAAGCCGTTGTCGGCCATGCCCAACGCCGGCATGCCGCGCCTCGTCGACCGGCGCTTTGTCTACTCGGCGTCCCCGGAATACTTCGCCGGTCTGGTCGGCGCCTTCCTCACCCACGGGGTGAAGATCATCGGCGGGTGTTGCGGCACAACGCCCGATCACATCGCGGCGATGGCGCAGGTGTTGAAGACGGCGCCGCTTTCCTTCGCCCCGGTGGGGAGCGTTGTTTTCCCTGAACCCCGGCCGGAAAACGGGGCGCCACAGCCCGATACCGCCCTTCCGAAGCGCTCGCGCTTTGCCGAAGGACTGGGCCATGTCTTCCAAGTCTCGGTCGAACTCGACCCGCCCAAGGGGACCAATCCCGCCAAGCTGCTCGACGGCGCCCGGCTCTGCCTGGAGCGGGGCGTCCATGCCGTCAATATCGCCGACTCGCCGATGGCGCGGGTGCGCATGAGTGCCATGGCCCTGGCGGCACTCATTGAGCGCGATGTCGGCATCGAAACCATTCTCCACTTCACCTGTCGTGACCGGAATCTGATGGGCATTCAGTCCGATCTGATTGGCGCGCATGCCTTGGGCATACGCAACGTGCTCGCAATCACCGGCGACCCGCCGTCGGCTGGCGATTATCCCTACGTGACCGCTGTCTACGATGTCGATGCCATCGGATTGACGCGCGTGCTGGCCGGACTGAACGCAGGGAAAGACTTTGCCGGAGCGTCCATCGGCAGTCCGACCGAGTTCGCCATCGGGGTGGCCATCAACCCGACGGCGTCGGACTGGCCCACGGAATTTGACCGTTTCCGCCGCAAAGTCGATGCGGGCGCCCATTTCGCCTTCACCCAGCCCCTCTATCATCTCGATCCGCTTTGGCGTTGCCTCGATGCCATCGCCGCCATTCGCATTCCGATTTTTCTGGGTCTCTTGCCGCTGATGTCATTTCGTCACGCTTCCTTCCTGCACAACGAGGTGCCCGGCATCGTGATCCCGGCGGCGGTGCTCGAACAGATGGAAAGGGCCGGGGACCAAGGGGCCGACATCGGCATCGTGACCTGTCGCGACCTCTTGGAACACGCCCGCGACGCGGTGGATGGTGTCTACCTGATGCCGTCCTTTGGCCGCTATGAAACCTGCCTGCGTGTGATCGACGGTCTGCTCGAACCTGCACCCGCGGATAGCTCCCCATTCCCGTCCACGTTGCCCACATCATCCATGTCGTCCGCATCCGTCCGCCGCCCACCCAATTGACCTTGACATTCGCCACGGCCATTGGCTGATTGAGGGTGTCGGAGGGGGTCGCATGTTGTCGGCGCGGATTTGCTCAAAGTCTCTTGTATTGATCGCAGCCTTCTCGCTGGCGGGTCTCGGTTGCCAGGGTCAATCGACCGCGCCCACTCCGCCCGCACAGTTGAAGATGGGCTTCCGGCTCGCATCGAGCGATCTGGCCAGTCTCATTACGACCGTCACCCTCGAGATGCGATTTTTTCCGCCCGATTCCAGCGTGACGCGAACACTCAACCTCATCAACGGCGAGGTGCATGACACGATTTCGGTGGGTCCCGCCGACTCGATTATGTTCGCCCTGCGGGCCTTCGATGCACAGGGGAATCTGCTCTACATCGGCCGCCAGACGCGTGTCGTCCGGTCCGGCGAGCAGGTCGAGGTCAATATCCTTCTGTCTCCCAACCCCGAACTGCTCATGCTGCGTGTCGGCCCATTCCATCAGTCGTCACCCATCGGGACTGAGGATTCAGTGTATGTGGATGTCTACAACGTCGATTCGCTCTACGGCGCCGCTTTTCGCATCCGCTACGACACGCTCGTGCTGACGTTCAGCCACGCGGCCGAGGGCGATTTCGTCCGGGGCACGCCCCCCGTCGCAACCTTCTCCGGCGTTATCAAAGACACGCTGGACTATGTCGCCTATTTCGTCACGCGTGTCCGGGGGTCCCAGGGAATCCCCACCGGCGTGTCGACCTTCGGCCGCCCCGGACGGCTGGCCACCTTCTTCTTCACGAAGCGCGGCACGGGAACATCGCCAGTCACCATTGACCGCAAGACAGTCGCGCTCACGCGCCCCGACGGTCGCCCCGTGAACAAGTTCGATACCATTGTGCTGGAACCCGCGACGGTGAATGTTAGATAGGTGCAGCCCCCTTCTCTCAGATCAACATGAAAGCTCGAAGCGGAATGCTGTGGTTGATTACCGAATGGCCTCGATACTGGCGGTGTCTCTTGCTGATTGCCGGAGTAGCTGTCGGGTTGCCTGACGTCACCGCCGCACAGGTATCCAATGATACCATATTCGTGAGTGTCTACGGTTTTCCTGGTGGGAACCCGGGCAACGACAGCTCGGGAGACGGGACTCGCCAATTACCCTTCCGCCAGCTCGATACGGCCGTATCCAAGGCTAACTGGGCAAACAAGCACGTCATCCTCGCCGGTCCCACGGGCCGAGACAGCAGCTATTCCAGGCGCATTAACTATCCGTCTGGGACGACGCTGAAGATCGTTTCGGAAAAAGGCCCCGATTCGACACGTATATGGGTATGGGATAACGCTGGCAACTGGAGTGCCCCTGTCTACATGGGGGCGGACACGGCATTGCAAATCTTGGAGGGGTTTACGATTTCGGACAACGTCGTCACGCCGGGCGAGGGAAGTCAGCCCGGCGCAATCTATGCTTTTGGCCGGGCATGGATCATCAATAACAAGATCATGCGCAACTCCGGAACCGGCGGTGGCGGGGGAATCCAGTATGGTGGTGGGGTGGGCGGGGTCATTGTTGGGAACTGGATTGGCGGCAATTGGGACACGCTTTCCTTTGGTTCAGGGGCGGGCGGAATTGAAGTTGTCTACTCCGGCTCTCTCACAATTGTCAACAACACCATCGTCAACAACACCCTCGTTGGCAACAGCGGACAGAGTGGAGCGGGGATTCACGTGAGCCGAAATGCCTCGGGAGTCACCATTGCCAACAACATCATCGCATTGAACCAGGTAGGGTATGGGATCTACTATGACACGCTGCCCGCGCCTGCTTTGCTCCCCGTCTATAATCTTTTCTACCAGAACGCCGCGGGTAACACTTATCCCGCGTTTTCTCTGGGAGCGACCAACGTCGTGGGCTTCGACCCGGCGCTGGTCAGTTCCTCCGCCTACGACTACCGTCTGACCTGTGCGTCTCCTGCGCGCAATAAGGGGTCGAACAGCTACGTTCCCGTTGGTATCTTCTGGGATATCGATGGCCAAGGCCGGTTTGCCTACACAACCGTCGACATCGGCGCCGACGAATTCTGGGACACGAACAAGAAGGCGGATTTCACCGCGTCACCGACGCAGGGATGCCGTCCGCTGACGGTCACGTTCACGAATCTTTCGCAATGCGTTGACGAAAATTGGATTTGGGATTTTGGCGACGGCACGACCGGCAGTGAGCGCTTCAACAAGAATCCGGCGCATCGCTACGACACGGCGGGCATATACACCGTCAAACTCGTCGCTTATGGTCCGGCCGATCCGGTGGGGGACACGCTCACGCGCATCAGCTACATCAACGTCGCCAAGCCGCTCACATCGGATTTCACCGCGGACGACACGACCGTCTGCGAATCCGGGAACGTCACATTCACCGCCAGTTTCAACTCCTGGGCCGACACCATTCGTTGGCTGTTTGGCGATGGGCAGACAGCGACCGGAAGCCCTGTCACGCACGCGTATGCATCCGGTGGAATGTATGATGTCCAGTTGCGGGTGACGAATCCCTGCGGAATTACAACCCGCCAAAAGACGCAGTATATCCACGTTGTAGCCAAACCGAATGTCAACATGGCGTCGTCGTACGATTCGCTGTCGTCGCCGATCTGTAACCCGATGGCGGTTCGCTTCTATCCCATCACCAATCAGCCATTGCAGACTTACGCGTGGGACTTCGGCGACGGCTCCACGTCCAGCGATTCGATGCCGTTGCACACATATCTGGTCGGGGGCCAGTACACCGTGAGTCTGAGCGCTACCGGTGATTGCGGTGTCGGCACAATTGTCCGCGATGCCTACATTCAGCTGGACTCGCGTCCGACAGCGAATCTCAGCGCTTCGCCTCTCACCGGATGTGCAGGATCGCTTACGACCACGTTCAGTGCGGGTATCGTGGGAATCATATCCTCGTCCACCTGGTTGTTCGGCGACGGCGACAGCGCCTCGGGGATGTCGGCGAAGCATACCTACACAGCGGTTGGCACATATCATCCGTCGCTGATCATTCGCCATTTCTGCGGGACCGACACGTTGCCGCTGGCTCAATCTATCACCGTCACGAGTGCCGACTTTGTGGCTGACACAACGAAGGCATGCCGCCCGCCGCTGACTGTCAATTTCACAAATCTTTCGCAATGCGGCGATACAAGCTGGCTCTGGGATTTTGGCGATGGCACGACCGGCAGTGAGCGCTTCAAGAAGAATCCGGCGCATCGCTACGACACGGCGGGCATATACACCGTCAAACTCGTCGCTTATGGTCCGGCCGATCCGGTGGGGGACACGCTCACGCGCATCAGCTACATCAACGTCGCCAAGCCGCTCACATCGGATTTCACGGCCGATATCACGACCGGCTGTGTGCCCCTGCCGGTGACATTCACCGCCAATCTGAACACGTGGGCCGACAGCGTGCGCTGGCTGTTTGGCGACGGGCAGACAGCCACTGGCAGCCCCGTCACGCATACGTACACATCCGGCGGTCAGTACAATGTCGAGTTGCGCCCGACGAATCCCTGCGGGACGATACCCCGTCAGAAGCTGCTCTACATCAACGTCGGGGCCAAGCCGAATATCAACATGGCGTCGTCGTACGATTCGCTGTCGCCGCCGATCTGCAACCCGTTGGTGGTTCGTTTCCGTCCCATCACCGATCAGCCGTTGCATTCCTATGCGTGGGACTTTGGCGATGACTCCACGTCCGCCGATTCACTGCCCTCGCACACGTATGTGGCCGGGGGCAACTACAGCGTGCGTCTGATCGCCGTCGGCGACTGCGGCGCCGACACGGTTGTGCGCAGCGCCTACATCCGGCTCGACACGCGCCCGACCGCGAATCTCAACGTGTCACCCCTGACGGTGTGTGCAGCCGCCTTGACCACCAATTTCACCGCGACATATGTCGGTGTTGTCACTTCCTCCACGTGGTTGTTTGGCGATGGCGTGAGCGCGCCCGGACCGACGGCACAGCATACTTTCACAGCGGTTGGCGTCTACCATCCTGCGCTAATTATTCGTCATTTCTGCGGGATCGACACGATTCCACTGTCCCAATCCATCACCGTCGGCATCCCGCCGGTTGCGGATTTCTCGGGAACGCCGGTCAGTGGCCACGAGCCGCTGTCTGTCTCTTTCACCGATCTGTCGGCGAATACTCCGACATCCTGGTTGTGGACGTTTGGCGATGGCGCT
>JAVHPP010000155.1:0-1575 GCA_036170655.1 Candidatus Zixiibacteriota bacterium
CGGCGCTGGTAGCACCGGGCTTGCGGTGCGATACGTTTGGCTGCGGCATCCACGAGATAAAGTCAAATCTGGTGTATGGCCGGTCTTTAGCATGATGCGTCAGGCGGCGAGTTTCTGCTGAACCGGCAGATCGTCCTGCACCGGTTCACCGTCTTTGAAGGAAATCCCCTTCAACAACAGCTCGATTTTGTCTGCACCGCGTATTTTGCGCCAACTCTTTTCTGCTTCCTCGATAAGTTTGAATGCCAGTCCGAGGAATGTCGGGCGTGATACGCAATTGCGGGTGCGCGTTGTTCTGTGGCGCACGGTAGCGAATGTCGATTCAATCGGGTTGGTCGTGCGAATGTGCTGCCAGTGTTCCGCCGGAAAGTCGTAAAACGCCAGCAGGCTGTCCCGATCTTTCTCGATCTTCTCCACGGCCTTCGGATACTTGGCTTTGTAGTGTCCGACAAACTTTATAAACGCCGCATGAGCCTCGTCACGAGTGGATGCCATCCAGATCGCCTGCATATCCGCCTTGGCGCGGCCATGCTGCGATTTCGGTAGTGCGTTGAGCACATTGCCCATCTTGTGGAACCAGCACCGCTGGTGCCCGGTCCGCGGAAATGCCTCCTCCATGGCCGCCCAGAATCCCATCGCGCCGTCACCGACAGCCAGCAGAGGCCCAGCTTGCAAGCCCCGTTGTTTGAGATCGAGCAACAACTCCTTCCAGGATTCCTTCGACTCACGGTAGCCGTCGCCGATGGCCACCCGCTCTTTCTTGCCCTCCGGGGTGACGCCGACAATGACCATCAGGCATTGACCGTCAGAGTGTTCGCTGCGCAGCCCGGTATGGATGCCGTCCGCCCACCAGTAAACATAGCGGGAAAGCGACAGGTCGCGACGATTCCACGCCTCATGTTCGCCAGCCCACTGCGCCTTCAGCCGACTGACCACGTTCGCCGACAGACCGTTTGCGTCCTCACCCAGCAGCACCCGCAGCGCCTCGCCCATGTCTCCCGTGGAGATTCCTTTAAGGTATAGCCATGGCAGCGCCGCCGACACGCGAGGCGATTTCCGGATATACGGCGGCACGATGTTCGAGTTGAATTTGATTCCTGAACCGGAGCGATCGCGCACCTTGGGCACTTTGACGGTTATCTGGCCTGCTGCCGTCAGCACTTCCCGCTCCGGCAAATAACCGTTGCGCACCACAGCGCGTTTGCCATGCAGCGTGATGACATTTGCGCTGCTCGACAAGAGTTCCGCCAGTTCGGCTTCAATCGCTTGCTGTATCACTTGCCGCGCGCCTCTCTTGACCAGATCGTCCAATGTCAGCCCAATTTCTTGCTCTAGACTGACGGCCTGTTTTTGTTTATCTTTGCTCATGGTGGATGGTTTCCTCGTTTAGTTATCCGACTTCGACAATCAGATTCTCTACAGAAATCTCCACCGCCTCAACTCATTTTGCTGAATCTGCCCGTACACCACTTTCGACTATATCTCGAACTGAAGAACCGGGGGGTTGCGGACATCTTCATTGCCTGCGTCGACGGGCTGAAGGGCTTCCCGGAAGCCATCGAGGCCGTCTTCCCC
>JAVHPP010000156.1:0-7191 GCA_036170655.1 Candidatus Zixiibacteriota bacterium
GTGGCTTCGGCCCGTCACCAGCCAGGGCGGTTCCACCCAGCACGGCCAAGCTCAACAGTGCAGTGAACAATTTCCATCTCATCCGACAACTCCACTTCAGTTATGAGTTCTCGTAACCGTCTCAGTTACAGAAGATCTACCGATGAATAGCGCAGATATTCCCGGCGTCAAGATTGAATTCAGCGTCGGCCGCCATCCCTCCGGCGGGGTGGCCGCGACGTGCTTTATCCGGGACGGGTGTGCTACTGACTTCAGTCAGTGGTTGGTCACGTCAGACGTGAGAACTCACATCTGTCCGGGTTCACCTTGAGATGTGAATCACTCTGCCTGACGTCCCTCCGCGGGACCCACTGACTGAAGTCAGTGGCACACATTTCTGAGATTCCAACCCGACTGCGACGACGGTCGCCGGTACCAAGCGCGGACAGACAAGATATTCGTGAATGGAGAAGAGAAAAGGCCCCGCGATCTCGGGGCCTTTTGATTGTGCGGTGGTGTCCTGTTCAGAAGCCTTTGATCTTGCCCGCCTTCTTGTACAAATGGAAGACCAGATGCCAGCCGATCAGGATGACAACCAGCAGAACCAGCCAGGAGAACTGGCCGGAGATGCCGTATTTCTCGCCGGCGAAGCTGGTTGTGTGCTGGTTGATCATGGTCCAGAGCAGCGGGACAGACATGTACGTGTTGTGACGCGAACGCGATCCCGCGATGGCGACAACCGCCGGGTCGGGCGCGGTGCCGTTCTTGACGGCCGTGATGATCTGTCTTTGTGCTGGCCAGATGCGGAACCAGACGTTGAACGCCATGATCGTGCCGAACATTGTGCCGGTGTGAATGTTGAACGCGCGATAGCTGAAGTTTCCCCAGCTGACCATCAGGAAGATGATCAGCGCGGTCAGGATGAATCCGATGGTGTAGGCGACTTTGATGTTCTTGGCCAGCGCACTCTTCATCAGCGCGTCATAGATGAACGGCGCCAGAAACACGATGGCCACCATCACAAACGCCCCCGCGCTCCAGCCCGCGTCGGCGGCGAATATCTGGCGATCGTGATAGAATACGAGGGCCAGAAGCAGGATGCCGGTAAACCACGTCCAGGCAGCGCCCCAGCGGAACCAGAACAGTGCGCGCGGCATGAGTTCGGGGACCACCTTTTTCTTGGCGTCGCCGTCCAGGGTGCCGACAAACGGCCCGTTGACGAAATTGAAGAAGTACAGGAGCCCGATCCAGATGATACCCATCAGGACGTGCATCCAGCGGAAAACGGCATTGAGAATATCCATCTGACCTCCTCGCTATGTGTTTGCACCGGTAAGGCATCTGGCTGCGGGCCAGTTGCCCCCGTGCTTCCCGAATAGCAGACAAGTATTGACCGGAATCGTCTCCGGGACAAGTCTTTTTTCGTCTCCCCGATATTGATCGAGGGGGAAGCGGCACGGTGACATGGTCGGTAACTCCCTGTTTGGGAATGAATCACATGCGCCGCGGAATGTTTGTGCCGCTTTCATGCCAAGGAACAGGCGTTTTCTGCGTATGGCGTAGAAACAGGGCCGGTCTCCCCGCACGGAGTACGGGGTCGGGCGCTGGAGAGAGACTTGTGGAGGACAGACAGCGTGATCACTGAGCAACAGGTACTGCAGGCGCTTCGTCAAGTTCATGACCCCGATCTGCACCGCGACATCGTGTCCATGGGTTTCGTGAAAGATCTGCGCATCTGTGATGGTGCGGTGGCGTTTACCCTCGAGCTGACAACTCCGGCCTGCCCGGTCAAAGACAACATGAAGCGGGAGGCCGAACAGGCGGTCATGAACATTGCCGGGGTCGAAACGGTCAATATCAGAATGGACGCCCAGGTTCGGTCAGCGGGCGCGTCCGCCGGACCCGCCGCCGGCGCGATGATTCCCGGTGTCCGCAATGTCGTGCCGGTCGGGTCGGGCAAGGGTGGCGTCGGCAAGTCCACTGTTTCGGCCAACCTCGCTGTCGCGCTCGCACAGACGGGCGCCAGAGTCGGGCTGATGGATGCCGATGTGTATGGACCCAGCATTCCGACGATCATGGGGATCAATGAAGCCCCGCGCAGCGGCGAAACCGGAATCATTCCCGTCGAAGCCCACGGGGTCAAGGTCATCTCGATGGGTTTCTTCATCAGAGCCGACCAAGCCGTGGTCTGGCGCGGACCGATGCTGACGAAGATGATCGATCAATTTCTGGGCGGTGTCGAATGGGGGGAACTGGACTACCTGGTCGTCGATCTGCCCCCCGGCACCGGCGACATCCAGTTGAGTCTCTGCCAGAAGATTCCTCTCACCGGTGCTGTGATCGTGTCCACTCCGCAGGATGTTGCTCTGCAGGTGGCGGAGAAGGCCGTCATCATGTTCAACCAGCTCAAGTGCCCGATTCTGGGCTTGATCGAGAACATGAGCTACTTTGTTTGTCCGCACTGCGGGACACGTGAAGAGATCTTCGGCAGCGGCGGCGCCGAACGTGCCAGCGTGCGGCTCGGAGCGCCGTACCTTGGCGGGATTCCGCTGGCGACAGATATCCGCCGCACGTCCGATAGCGGCATTCCGATTGTCGTGGCAGAGCCGGACTCACCTTCGGCGCAGGCATTTCAAACAATCGCGCGGAATCTCGCCGCGCAGATCAGCATCCGCAACATCGAGAGTGAAGAGCAGCGATTGGTGAAGATCACCTTCTGATAGGCACGCGTCTTCGCTTCAGTTCAGGCAAGGGGCTATCAGCCCCTTGCGCCTTGCGGAACAAGGCGCCTGTAATGAACAAAGAAACTCCAAGCCTATGAACTCCCCATCGACGCCCATTCCCCTTGAAATCGGCCGTGCCAACGAGCACGATGTCCGTGTCCGCTGGAACGACGGACGCGAGACCATCTTTCCGGCCCGTTTTCTGCGGCTGTCGTGTCCTTGCGCAGCCTGCGTGGAAGAGATGACCGGCCAACGTGTTGTGCAGGAATCAAGCATTCCTGCCGATGTCCACCCGCTCTCGATCCACCCGGTCGGCCGTTACGCCATCCACATTCTCTGGAGCGATGGCCACAACACGGGAATCTACACTTGGGAGTGGTTGAACGAGTTGGCAGGGTAGTGCCGGTTCAGCTACTCGTGTGTGTCCGAAGGCGCAGCCAGATTCGCGTGAGTCTGTGCTTCATTCGCGCCGCGAACGACCCGCGGGAGCGAATTCCCAAGGCGGCAAAGGATTTCGTAGGGGATGGTTCCAATCCGTTCCGCGATCTCCGCTGCCGTGATTCGCTCCTGACCATCCCGACCCAGAATCGTGGCCACCTCTCCCACGGAGACCGGGCCGACCGCATCGGTGGCGACGATCGTCATGTCCATGCCGACCGTGCCAACCACCGGCACGCGTTTGCCATGGATGAGCACATCGGCGTTGTTGGTCAGGTGACGCGGGTAACCTAAGCCGTAGCCGATCGCGAGAACGGCGACCGTCATCTGCCGGGGGGCACGGTACGCTTCACCGTAATGGATCCATTCCCCGGCGGGAACACTGCGTGTGTGCAGCACACGGGTGCGGACAGACATGACACTGTCCATGCCGCTGAGCATCGGCAACGCGGCGACTCCCTGATCCTTCGCCGCGAGGCCGGAAAGACCCGTGTAGGCGATGATCCCCGGACGAATGGCGTCGAGATGGCACTCGGGAAAACGAGCGGCCACCATGCTCGATGCGGCATGACGCAGTCCGACATTGATCCCGGCCTTCTCGGCAGCCGACAGCACTTGCTGGAAACGTTCGAACTGTGTCTTGATGCTGACGCTGTCGATGCCATCGCTCGCCCTGAAGTGTGTGAAAATCCCCCTGATCTGGATGCGGGGCAGCGCCGCGATCTTGAGGATCGTGTCGATGGCGTTCTGCCAGTCCAAGCCCAGACGGTTGACACCCGTGTTGATCTCAACGTGAACGCCGGCCTTGTCCCTGGTGGCTTGGTCGTTCAGAAGTTGCGCGGTTGCCAGGTCTGAGATCGTCGGGGACAGATGCGCTTCGAGGGCGGTCTCGATCTCGAAATCGAAGGGAGGATGAAGCAGAATGATCTCTCCTTGGATGTCGGCCTGTCGCAAGGCCGCACCCTCGGCTACCGCCGCGACGGCAAAGTGCGATACGCCCTCTTCTGATGCGACATTCGCCACGGCCCGCGCGCCGTGGCCATAAGCGTCCGATTTGACCACCAGCACGATTTCACGGCCGGGACCAACAGCTTGCTTCAGGAGGCGGATGTTCCGGCGCAGAATCTGACTGTCGATCTCAGCCCATGTCTTTTGTGGAATCTCAGCGCTCATGATCCCCTGCCGCTTCTCTTACATGGCATATCGGGCGCGAATGTACTGGCGCCGTCCACCAGTGACAAGGAGTAACTGCTGTTCCTGCATTTGTTGTATCGGCTCAGGGTGGATTCGATCCCAGTAGTATTTGTTTTGGACTTCCTGTATTTATGCGCATGTGGGCATCCGATTTTTGGCCAGCAGGGAACACGGCCCGAGTATTGCGGTTAGATTGGGAGATTGACCAGACTTTCTTGCAGACATATTTTGTCCGAAAGAGGGAGATGACATGGATATGGCAGAATCGAACAAGCCGTTGCAACTGGTCGTGATCGGCGTACTGGCCCTGCTGACTTTGCTGGCGCTGGCGTTGATTTTCACTGATCTTCAAGGGTGGATGTAATCCAGCGAGATGATGCGATCTCCAGCCTGGAGACCGGAGCCGCTGACCCGGTAGAGGGATGATTTGTGACACCCATCTTCTTGATCGTCTTTGGCGCCGGGATGGTTTTTGTCATTCTCGCGTTGTTGATCAAGAAACCGGCAGACGTGGCGGATGCGCAGACGTCGCCAAAACTACAAACCTGCGCAATCTGTCAGGAGAAGTTTCCGGAGTCGGATCTGGTGACCCGCACGGTCGGAGATGCAAATTACCGGCGCTACTTCTGTGACCGGTGCGTAACCGAACTGTACGAGGAATCACGTCTCCTGCACGATCCGCGATACAAGGCATCTTCGGCGGATGCGCGATGACCTGATCACGAGCGCATTCTCCGTAACTGACAGAAAACCATCATGGCACGTGAGACCATTACGAGACGACGGGAACGCGCACGGCGTATCAGCCATGCGCTCCGCCGCCTGTATCCAGTCCGGTGCGCGCTGACCCACGACAATCCCTTTCAGTTGCTGGTGGCGACCATTCTTTCGGCCCAGTGTACCGATGTGCGCGTGAATCAGGTTACGCCGCATCTGTTCTCACGGTACCGGTCGGCCCGCGATTTTGCCGGGGCGGACCCATCCGAACTCGAGGAGATCATCCGCTCCACGGGTTTCTTCCGCTCCAAGGCGCGGCACATCATCGCGGCCAGCCGCGCCATCGTCGAACGTCATGGGGGAGAAGTTCCGCGGTCGATGGAGGAACTGACCGCGCTCGAGGGAATCGGCCGCAAGACAGCCAATGTCGTCTTGGGGACCGCCTTCGGGTTAGCGTCGGGTGTCGTCGTCGACACTCACGTGGGTCGTCTTGCGCGCCGTCTGCGACTGACTTCCCAGAACGATCCGGGCAAGGTCGAGACGGACTTGATGAAACTGCTTCCCCAATCGGAATGGATTGAGTTCTCGCACCGAATGATCTGGCATGGACGCGCCTTGTGCCATGCAAGACAACCGAATTGTGACGTTTGTCCCTTGGTGCCAGACTGCCCAGAATCCCGCAAGTTTCTCCCGGTTTGTGCGTCAAGAACCGTGAGTCAGGGCACAACCCCATCGGGCGTCCGCCTTGGCGGGCAGCGACCTCGCCTCAAGGCCGATAGGCGCTTGTTGGAACACAATTTCACGTATGCCTGAGTCTGGGAGCGTAGCATGATGCTGAAGCGATTCTTCCGTGTGCTTTCATCGGTCCTTCTGCTGACACTGATATCGTTTGGATCCGCCTCGGACGCGGCCTTCACGGTCAAGCACGACGCACATAATGCCGTACGGTTCATTTCGAAAGCGACTTTGGAAACCGTGAAGGGGATTACGCATTCAGTCACGGCGACTGTGAATGCCGATTTGTCAGATGCGACGAAAACGACCGGGATCATCACCGTGGACTTGTCCACCCTCGACACGGGCATCGACATGCGCAACCGGCACATGCGGGAGCGATTTCTCCAGACGCCCCAGTTTCCCACGGCGTCATTTGAACTCAAGAAGGTCAACCCCAAGAGTGACGCAGTCTTGGAGACCAATCGGACGCTGGATCTGACACTGGAGGGCTCGTTGACGATCCACGGTGTCACACGAGATTCGGTCTCTGTGCCGGCGCGCGTGACCCTGCTGCAGCGGTCGCCGGGCCGGGGGACCGATCCGGGGCCGTCCGTCCTGCACTTGACAGCGACGTTCCCGGTGCGCCTGCAGGATTACAATATCGACCGGCCGGAGTTTCTGTTCATGAAGCTCAGTGACAGCCTCCAGATCGAAGTCGATGTCCTGCTCAGCGATCAATCGGACGAGAAATAGGCGTATTGAGCCGGACTTCAGCGGCTCGTGCTTGAAAAAGCACGGGCCAATTAGTTATCATGTGGTACGGTGACGCGCGCGCGTAGAGCGCTGCGCGGTCGCGTCCCCGGCATGAGCGGCGGATGGATCAAACACGCGGGGACAGACGGGCGCGGAAGTTGTTCGAAGAAGGGCGAAGCGAGTTCATGGCGAGCCGGTATTTCGAGGCACACGATATTTGGGAAGATCTGTGGCAGAGTCTGCGCGGGCCTGATCGGAGGTATCTGCAAGGGCTGATCCATCTTGCGGTCGGGGCATATCACTGGGAAAACAAGAACGAAGTGGGTGCGCGCAGTCAGTGGCAGAAAGCCGCACAGAAACTGGCCCTGTACCCATCCGGACACTGGGGGATCGACGTATCGTTCTGGATGGTGTGGGTTAAGGCATGGCTTCGCGGCGGGACGGACGATCCCCATCCGGTAGACCTGCCATACGAACCGGGTCTGTTCCCCCGGCAGATGACGATGGCCGAGTGATGGCGGTTCCGGATGCAGATTCGGGCCCTGTGGCATTTCAAGAAGGGATACTCTAACGTGCTCAGACAAACACTCAAGCCGACCGTGCTGATCTTGCTTGCGCTGGTTGCGGCGGGTTGCGGCCTGTTTGGCGAATCCCGGGAGAAGAAACTCGC
>JAVHPP010000157.1:0-1533 GCA_036170655.1 Candidatus Zixiibacteriota bacterium
TACTTGCCCCGCGCCGCCGCCCTGATTCGCGAAAAAGCCAGGGAGGCAGGCATAGAGGGCTGGCTCAACGAGGAGCTTAAGTTGCTGGACGCGCAACCGCTTAGGCGGCGTCAATAAATAACATGGTCAACGGCGCGCTTTGCGATTGGGGCGGATGGTGTAGTTCCATTCTCCATGGAAGGTGGCGGGGGACAGGTTTAGAGAGGCGATGTTGGCCTTGGAGACCTTGATGCCAGTGGCGTACTTGCGACGGTCAAGGCGGCATCGGACCGTGAGTCCTTTGGCGGTGGTAGTGCGCGCGATCAGGCTGACGATGGTTTCATAGTCTCTCAATGGTTCGCCCCTCCAGTTCGAGGAGATGAAGGAGAACAGGCGGTGCTCCACCTTGTTCCACTTGCTGGTGCCCGGGGGGAAGTGGCAGACACTGATTTCAAGTCCCATTTCATCGGCTAGTTTCTGAAGTTCCAGCTTCCACAGACGCAATCGATACCCGTTGCTGCCGCCTCCGTCCGCCGTAATCGTCAGCTTCCTGCTACCGGTGTAGAGTCTTCGCCCCTCGGCCTTCCACCACCCGCGAATCGACGCAACCGCAAAGGTGGCCGTATCATGATCAGTTCCCAGATTGACGAATCCCGTGTTACGCCCCAGATCGTAGATACCGTACGGATAAGCCCTCGGCACGTCGGGACTGGCAAAGTCATGTCCGTTGACCGTTTCGGCCCGGCCCTTCGGAAGCCACTGTTTCCCTTTGTTTTGATAGTTCCCGACCAGTTCCTTCTTCTTGGTGTCAACCGAAATGACTGGACGGCCACATTTCAGTTCCTCGGTCACCGTGGCGTTGATATGCTGGAACTGGACATCGCGGTCAGGATGTTGATTCCCTTCCTCGGTTTTCCGGTTGCCCTGCAGGCTGTAGCCAGCCTTGCGCAGCGCTTGCGCCACCGTCTCATGGCTGACGGAGCGATCCCGGCCAGTCCACGCCGCCGCCAGCGTCCGGGTACTCTTACATGTCCAGAGCAACGCCGACTCCGGATCGCCCCGCGTCGATGACGCAACCAAACTATTCAGTTCAGTCGTGAACTCGGGGTGATTGACTTCGAATCGTTTACGCCCGCCTCCTGCTCGGCGAATGCGTCCTTCCGGGAAGACGATGCCATCGCGCAGCTCCCGTATTCCCGCTGTGATCGTCGTGCGCGACATTCCGCAACTGCGACGCACCGCAGAGACACCGCCATGTGGCATCGCCATGGCTTCCGAAGCCGCCACCAATCGCCGGGCACGTTCATCCAGATGCGGCAACAATGCCGTCAGTTTCGAAACCAATTGAGCGTTTGTTTCCATGCCGTCAAGCATGTCACAAAACACACAGTATTGTCCATGTTATTTATTGACGCTGCCTAAGGCGATTTGTTATCCGAGGCTGGGCGAATAAGAATCCATGAGCGTCCCCACAGACGCACCATGACATAATTAATAATACGCCACTGTTGGTCGAAGGTGAGGCGCTTTAGTAAAATCATGATGACATTTAAG
>JAVHPP010000158.1:0-7103 GCA_036170655.1 Candidatus Zixiibacteriota bacterium
GAGACGGCGTTCCAGAACCTCGCAACCAGCAAGAAGAAGAATCCAAAAGAGAAGGCCGCGGAAGAGGCCGAAGGACGAAAAGAGCAAGCAGTCATTCTTGCCATGCTCGGCAAGTTGCCCCCCCACGTGGTCAAGAAGCGCCCGGACTTTGAAGATAAACTGGACAAAGCTGCCAAGCCTGCGGGGTTAAAGCTCACGGCTGCGATTCGCAAAGCCATTCTCTCTGCGCTCTCCGAGCGCGACGAAATCGCCGAAATCTGCCGAGACAAGGACGGCGATCCGGAGTCCGATCCAGAACTGCGCGATACGGAGAACGTGCCGCTCGGGGAGGACATCCACGCTTACTTCGACCGCGAAGTGAAGCCACACGTCCCCGACGCATGGATCAACACAGCGATTGTGGACCACAAGGACCGTGAGATCGGCAAGGTTGGCTACGAGATCAACTTCAACCGCTATTTCTACAAGTACGAGCCGCCGCGCTCGCTGGAAGCCATCGAGGATGATATCAAGGTGGTCGAGAAGGATATCGTCTGGATGCTGGCGGAGGTGACTGGGACTACGGCACGATGAAGTAATTGTCGGCACTTGGTGTTAAGTGCCGACGTCGTGTGCAGGGCATTGGACGTCACAGTTGAAGGAGTCCACCACATGATCGGAGCCAGCTTCGACAGTACCAAGACGCCACTACAGGACTTACTTGCACAGGCCAACAGCGGCAAGCTGCAGCTTCCCGACTTCCAGCGCGACTGGGTTTGGGACGACGACCGTATCCAGAACCTCCTCGCAAGCGTCTCCGTCTCTTTCCCAATAGGCGCTGTGATGCTGCTCCAGACGGGCGGCGAGAACGTCCGTTTCAAACCGCGGCCGCTCGCCGGCACCCACAAGAAGCTCCGCGAGATCGCGCCCGAGACCCTGATCCTGGACGGCCAGCAGCGCCTGACCTCGCTGTACCAGGCGCTTATGAGCCAAGTCGTCGTTGCGACCAAGGACGCGAAGGGTAAACCGATCCGGCGCTGGTACTACTTCGACATGAAAAAGGCGGTCGCAGCCGAAGGCGACCGTGAGGACGCAGTGATGAGCATCCCCGAGGAGAAGCAAGTTAAGGCGTTCGGCGGCGCGATCACGCTGGATGTGACGACGTCCGAGCGCGAGTACGCGGCCGACTTTTTCCCCGCCAACTGCATTTTTGCCAGCGCCGAGTGGCGGCGAGAGTACAGCAAGCACTGGAAACACGACGCCACCAAAAGCGACCTCTTTGACCGCTTCGAGGCGGAAGTCATCGATCGATTCAAGCAGTACCAGCTTCCAGTGATCGAGCTGAAAAAGCAGACACCCAAGGAAGCTGTATGCCTCATCTTCGAACGTGTGAACACAGGTGGCATCGCGCTCACCGTGTTCGAGCTGCTGACGGCCTCTTTCGCCGCCGATAATTTCCAGCTACGAGACGACTGGAACGCTCGTGAAGAGCGTTTGAAAAGCCAACACCCTGTGCTGCGCAACCTCCAGAATGACGACTTCCTCCAGACAATCTCACTGCTAGTGACGCAAGAGCGCCGCCGCGGTGCACTCGCGGCCGGCGTGACCATCGACAAGGCGCCCGGCATCAGCTGCAAGCGCAAGGACATCCTAAAGTTTGAGGTCGCCGACTGGCAGGTATGGGCTGACCGGGTCGAGGCTGGCTTCGTGCGCGCCGCGCGCTTCCTCTACGGGCAAAAGATCTTTAAGGCGCGGGATTTACCCTATCGCACTCAGCTTGTGCCGCTTGCCGCGATCTTTGTAGATCTCGGCAAGGACGGCGAAACTGAAGGTGCGCGGCAGCGGATCGCCCGCTGGTACTGGTGTGGGGTGCTGGGCGAGCTCTATGGCGGCGCTATCGAGAGCCGCTTCGCCCGCGATCTTCCGGAGGTCGTCGCGGTGGTGCGTGGTGAGGCCGTAGAGCCGATCACCATGCAGGAGTCCAGCTTTCAGGCCAACCGGCTGCTCACGCTGCGCACCCGTAATAGCTCGGCGTACAAAGGGCTTTACGCGCTCCTCATGCGCGACAGCGGGCGCGACTTCCGCACCGGCGAGCCGATCGAGGCCCAGACCTTCTTCGACGACAAGATCGACATTCACCACATTTTTCCCGAGAAGTGGTGCAAGACGGCTGGCATCGAGCCCGGCTCTTACAACAGCGTCATCAACAAGACAGCACTTTCGGCGAGGACCAACCGCCAGATCGGTGGGCGCGCTCCGTCGAAGTATTTACCCGCGATCGAGAAGGCGGCGGGGATCGTGCCCGCGCGGATGGACGAGATTCTGTGCTCGCATTGCATCGCGCCGGAGCATCTGCGTGCCGACCACTTTTGGGAGTTTTACGCGGCCCGCGCCGAGGAGCTGCTCCAGCGTATCGAAGCTGCGACAGGCAAGAGCATCACCAGAGAGCTTAAGTTGTTCCGCGCGGGGTTCGTGACGGAGGCGTATGACGACGGGCCGCAGGAATGGGATGCCGAGGAGCCGCTCGAGGATGCGGCGTCGTGAGCCAAGCCAAGAATACCGAGCGCGCGGCTGGGCTGCGGCGGTTCAAACCGTACCCTGCCTACACGGACTCCGGCGTGGAGTGGTTGGGAGAGATTCCAGCAAGTTGGGTTGTGTTGGCTCTGAAGAGACTCATAGATGCAGAGCGTCCTATAACATATGGAATTGTACAGTGTGGTCCTGACGTATCGCCGCACGGTATCCCTTACATACGCCCCGTGGACATGCATGATGAGGCTGGAGTTGATCCTGCTAACTTGCAACATACGACGGTGGAGATTGCTGCGCCATACGCTCGGTCTACTGTGAAGGGTGGAGATATTGTCGTATCAATTGGACCGAGTTTTGGCAAAGCGATGATGGTGCCATCTGAGCTTACAGGTGCTAATCTGACACAGGGCACAGCGAGAATTGCCACGGGGCCTGGCCTACATAATCGCTTTCTGTTCTGGTGTTTAAGATCGGCTTACACACCATCATTTTGGGAGGCCGGGTGTGAGGGAGCCACGTTTCGCGCCCTCACCCTCTGGCGTCTTGGCCTTACCCCTATTTCTCTTCCCCCCATTCATGAACAACGTGCCATCGCAACATTCCTAGACTGTGAGACGGCGAAGATCGATGCTATGGTAGTGAAGAAGGAGCGGCTGATCGAGTTGCTGCAAGAGAAGCGCGTAGCGCTCATCACCCGCGCCGTCACCAAGGGCCTCGATCCTGCCGCGCCGATGAAGGAATCCGGCGTCGAGTGGCTGGGTGAGGTTCCAGCCCACTGGCGAGGGATGCCGCTAAAACGTTGGGTTGCCATCAAGATTACGGATGGCCCACATGAGACCCCAGAAATTTTGCCAGACGGTGTTCCTTTCATTTCTGCAGAAGCTGTTCAGGACGGCCGGATCAATTTCGAGTTGAAACGCGGGTACATATCCGAAGAATTGCACCGCCAATACTGCCGAAAATGCAGGCCCAAACGGGAGGATTTGTTCCTTTGCAAGTCTGGCGCAACAACTGGAAAGCTGGCGATTGTTGATACCGATGAAGAATTCAGCGTTTGGTCACCTCTTGCTCAAATCCGAGCCAACACCCAGATTGCCATGCCCCGGTTTCTATTCCATGCATTGCAAGCCGAATACATCCAGGATCAGATACGGCGAGGTTGGTCTGCAGGCACACAACCTAATATCGGTATGGGAATAATCGAAATGATATTCGTGGTTGCACCGCCTTTGGAAGAGCAACGTGTAATTGTATCGGTGATTGACCGCGAGACCGCAAAGATAGACACCCTTATTGCCAAGGTCCGCGAAGGCATCGAAAAGCTCAAGGAGTACCGCACCGCCCTCATCTCCGCCGCCGTGACGGGGAAGATTGACGTGCGCGAGGCGATCCGAGCATGATCGTCGTCATGATGATGGTGGTGGCCACCATCATCATGGGGTGAAAGCCGGTTGGATAGAAATGTTTGCATTTGTTCAGAAGTGATGACGTTTTTATCCAGCCCTGAGACCAAACCTTTCTTCTTGACCTGAGCGCGACTCGGTGTTACAAAATGTCGGTACATCTCTATAAATACCGACGTTTCGTAACATATGACCAAACGCCCCAAGAATGAGCAGATTCTGGAACTTGCGCGCAAGGTTGGGTTTCTCCGCCCGCGGGACCTGGCTAAACGTGGTATCCCGACCGTTTATCTGCACCGCCTGCATCGCCGGGGGCTGCTGACGCGAGCCGCGCGGGGACTCTATCGACTTCCTGAACGTGACGTGACGGCGAATCATAGCCTCGCGCAGACTTCCAAACGCATCCCTCGCGGAGTTATCTGTCTCCTCTCAGCTCTCCGATTTCACGGACTCACCACCCAAGCGCCGTTCGAGGTCTGGCTCGCGATCGACCAAAAGGCCAGGTCCCCCAAAGAGGGGAAACCCTCCCTCCGTCTAATCCGGATGTCCGGCGAGGCCCTGCGTTCCGGAGTTGAGGAACATCCGGTGGAAGGGGTGACCGTGCGGGTCTTCGGCCCCGCAAAGACTGTCGCGGATTGTTTCAAGTTTCGGAACAAGATCGGCCTCGACGTGGCGCTGGAAGCACTGCGCGAATACCGGCGCGCGCACCGTGCGGGCATGGACGAACTGTGGCGCTTCGCCAAGATTTGCCGTGTCGCAGAAATCATGCGTCCGTACCTGGAGGCGCTGGCGTGAAGGCAAAGCCGGTCAAGAATATGGCGGCTTCCGTGCGTGACCGCCTGCTGAAGCTCGCGCATGAGCGAGGGGAGGACTTCCAGCTTGTTCTCATCCATTATGCGCTCGAACGGCTACTCTACCGACTGAGCCAGTCCAAGTACCGAGAGCGATTCGTACTCAAGGGCGCCATGCTGTTCTCTCTCTGGACCGGCGAGCCCCATCGTGCTACGAGTGACCTTGATCTGCTGGGACGCGGCGACAATGAAATCGAAGCGCTCGCGGAAGTATTCCGTGAAATCTGTGCTGTGCGCGTGGATGACGACGGTCTGGAGTTTAAGACGGATTCGATTCGCGGTGAGCAGATTCGAGATTCACAGGAGTATGTCGGCGTGCGGTTGACCTTTGAGACGCATCTTGCAGCCGCTCATATTCCCATACAGGTTGATGTGGGTTTCGGAGATGCGGTTAGCCCTGCGCCGGAAACGGTGGAGTACCCGGTTCTCCTGGACCTGCCGTCTCCCCATGTCCTCGCATACCCGCGCGAAGCAGTGGTGGCCGAAAAGTTCCAGGCGATGGTGGCATTGGGAATTGCGAACAGCAGGATGAAAGACTTTTACGATCTTTGGATGCTGGCGCGGCAGTTCGCGTTCGAAGGGCCGAAGCTATCTGCCGCCATACGCGCAACGTTCGATCGGCGGCAAACGCCCGTGCCTGCAGAGCCGCCTCTGGCGATGACTGCGACATTCCACGACGATCGCTTGAAGCAGACGCAATGGAGCGCCTTTCTGAAGAAGGGAAAACTTGAGGCCGACGCCAAAGATTTGGGCGGAGTCATCTCCTTTCTACACGAGTTCCTCATGCCGCCGACGGTGGCCGCTGCCGGTGGCAAGCCGTTCGCCATGCATTGGCCGGCGGGAGGACCCTGGCAGGCGAGTCCCGATAAGAAACGGAGATAGAGATGGACATCTCCGAAAAGAACTTCGAGCAGACCATTGAGGCCGCGCTTCTTGCCGGTGCGCCGGATGGGGTGTCTGGCGGGGCGGGCGTGGTCGGAAGCGGCGCTCTCGTATTCGCGGGCGCGCCAGGCGGCTATCGCCGGCGCAAACCGGAGGACTATGACCGCGCGCTCTGCCTGATGCCCAGCGATGTGCTGGACTTCATCTATGCCACTCAACCGAAGGAATGGGAGAAGTTCAAGCAGCAGATGGGGGCGGATGCCAAGGACCGCCTGCTCAAACGGCTTGCATCCGAAGTCCAGGGCCGGGGCACTCTTGATGTCCTCCGCAATGGGATCAAATCTGACGGCTGCACGTTCCGGCTGGCGCATTTCCGCCCGTCAAGCGGCCTGAATGAGGCTCTCCAGAAACTTTACGAGGCCAACATCTTCGCCGTCGTCCGCCAGCTTCATTACAGCCCGAAGAACGAAAACAGCCTGGACATTGCGCTCTTTCTGAACGGGCTGCCGCTTTTCACGGCAGAACTTAAGAATCCGTTGACCGGCCAGGATGTGCAGAATGCCATCAGGCAATATCGGTTTGATCGCGATCCTAAAGAGCCCCTGTTTGCCTTCGGTCGGTGCCTGGCCCATTTCGCCGTTGACCCGGACTTCGTCTTTTTCTCCACACACCTCCAAGGCTCAAAGACTGAGTTCCGTCCGTTGAACCAGGGCCGGAATGGTGGCGCAGGCAATCCGCCGTCCTGGAAAGGATTCGCGACCGTGTATCTATGGGAGCGAATCTGGAGTCGCGACAGCGTCCTAAACCTGGCGCAACGGTTCGTCCATGTTGTCGAGGAGGAGGATGACAAGGGGCGGAAGACCGGACGGCGCTCCTTGATTTTCCCGCGCTACCACCAACTCGATGCCGTCCGCCGTCTCGTGCAGGAGGCGCGGAAGTCGGGCCCCGGCCACCACTACCTTGTCCAGCACAGCGCGGGTAGCGGCAAGAGTAACTCGATTGCCTGGCTCGCTCACCAACTCAGCGTTTTGCATGACGCCTCGGACCGGCGCGTGTTTGACTCCATCATCGTCATCACGGATCGGCGCGTGCTTGACCGCCAGCTTCAGCGGACGGTCCGCCAATTCGAACAGACGCTCGGCGTGGTGGAGAACATAGACACCACATCGCGCCAACTCAAGCAGGCGCTCGAAGACGGCAAGACAATCATCGTGACGACGCTCCAGAAATTCCCGGTGATCGCGAAAGAGATCGGCGACCTCCCCGGCAAACGCTTTGCGGTGATTGTGGATGAGGCGCACTCATCCCAGACGGGCGAGAGCACCAAAAGCTTAAAAGAGGTCCTCACCGCCGGCAGCCTAGAAGAGGCCGAGAAAGAAGAAGGTGGCGAAGAAGAGGATCTGGAAGATCGGATCGTCGCCGAGATGAAAAAGCGAGGGCGGCCTCCCAATGTCAG
>JAVHPP010000159.1:0-1516 GCA_036170655.1 Candidatus Zixiibacteriota bacterium
TGACGCCCGAGGAGCTGGAGCGCCGACGCCGCCAACGCGAGGCCGCAGCGGCCGCCGCTGCCGCTGAGGCGCAGCGGCTGATGCTCATCGGTCGAGAGAGCAGCTACCGCGAGGTCCAGGCGGAGCCCACGCACTAGGCTCACGTCAGGAAATAACCTATTCAGAATTAGCTTGCATCGACCTCCGGACTGTGATCGACACTGTCTGTGCTCCTCTCCGAGAAAGCGCAGACCGTCAGTGCCGTCCGGAGCAAGTTCGATGCGCTGGGTGACCAACTTGACGAGCGACAACGCAGATTGTGGGCGGGCGCTGAAGCGCGGGTAATCGGCCCTCGTGGGATCAGTTGGGTGGCAGAGGCTACCGGTCTGTCGCGAACGACTGTTCGAGCTGGCGTCAAGCAGTTGCGCTACAAACGCAGACGGAAGGACCCGGCCAGTCGAGTGCGAATCCGGCGTGCCGGTGGCGGTCGGAAACCCTTAACCCATGACGACCCGGGACTCTCCGAGGCGTTGAATGAACTGATTGAGCCTGCAACTCGTGGTGATCCAGAATCGCCTCTTCGATGGACGTGCAAGAGCACAAGGATCTTGGCTGCCGAGTTGGCCGCACAAAATCATCCGGTGAGCCACGAGACTGTCGCGCAGATTCTGAAGGCGCAGAAGTACAGCCTGCAGGCTAACCGAAAGACCCTGGAGGGCAACCAACATCCGGATCGTAATGCTCAGTTCGAGTACATCTATCGGCAGGTGAAGTCCGCCCAACGCAGAAAACAACCAACCATTTCAGTGGACGGCAAAAAGAAGGAAAACATCGGCCCCTTCAAGAATACGGGGCGGGAATGGCGGCCGAAGGGTCGCCCGGAGAAGGTCAAGGTGCATGACTTCATAGACAAGGAACTCGGCAAGGTCACACCCTACGGTGTGTACGACATGCTGGCGAACAAGGGTTGGGTGAGCGTTGGCATTGACCATGATACAGCGGAGTTCGCTGTGAACAGCATTCGAAGCTGGTGGAAAAGGATGGGCAAGAGCGCCTACCGCAACGCAACGGAACTGACGATCACGGCCGATGCGGGTGGCAGCAACGGCTACCGGACACGCCTATGGAAGTTGGCCCTGCAGGATCTTGCGGACGAGACTGGCCTCCGGCTCAAGGTCTGCCACTTTCCGCCTGGCACCAGCAAATGGAACAAGATCGAACACCGAATGTTCTGCTACATCTCCAAGAATTGGCGCGGTCGTCCATTGTTGACCCGGCAGACGGTCGTCGAGCTTATTGGCCACACAACCACAACGACGGGCCTCCGAATCCGCGCACAGCTTGACACGAACGAATATCCCACCGGAGTCGAAATAGCAGACGAAGAACTTGCCGCCATTGAGATCAAGAGGGCAACATTCCACGGTGATTGGAACTACACGATCTACCCCAGGAGGTGATCAGGTTATTTCCTGACGCTTTCTTGGTGAGGTCTTCGGCCCCACGGCTTGGTACGAGGCGCAGCCGAATTCGCCCA
>JAVHPP010000160.1:0-7029 GCA_036170655.1 Candidatus Zixiibacteriota bacterium
CGGAGGAGTCATTATTCGTGACCAGCGCGTTTGCCTGGTGCGGCGGGCCGTCCATCCGCGTCTGGGGGACTGGACCATGCCGGCGGGATTCGTGGAATACGACGAGGGTCCGAGAGAGTGCGCTGTCCGTGAAATCGCCGAAGAGACAGGCTTGAAGGTCACGATCGACGGTGTGCTGGGAGTCTATGCAGGTTTTGACGATCCGCGCCAGCACGTCGTTCTGATTCTTTACTGGATGAAGGAACTCGAGACCTGTGAGCCGACGCCGGGTGATGATGCCGGCGAAGTCGGATTTTTCGCAGAAGATGAACTGCCGCAGAATATCGCCTTCCGCGCGCACCGGCAGGCGCTGAAAGACGTGTTTGCACACGGTCGTATCGCCCTGCGGACACTCAAGACGTGAACATGCGCCGCTCATACCAGTGGCTTTGCGAATTGTTCTTGCGGCAGAATCTCCCGCGCGCCCGGACACGTCTGGTTATCGTATTCGCATTTCTGCTGATCCCGGGCGCGACCCCGTGGTGCCAGACACCACAGGGGCAGCGTGTGCTGAATGCTGACCGGGAAACCGTGACTTGGCAGTCGGGTCAGGATACCCTGCGCGAATCCCCCATGGATCTGCAGCGGATGCTCGAGGTATTCAAGCCGGTGTTCCTGCCAGAAGGCCTACGGATCGGCGACTCTGTTGTTTCTCTCAAGAAGATCAAGATGACCATCGGCGAAGCGTCGAATGAGCGGGTTACCCTTGTCTTCGAAGCGGACGCACAAGCACAGCAGAGCGGCCTCCTCTGGTCCAGTGGTCAGGCTCTGATTGTAGCGGCGGGAGACGTGTGGCTGGGCAGTGTGTTCGCTTTCGACGCTGGTGTCACCATCGAGGGTGAAGTGATCGGCGATGTCATTGCCTTTGGGGGCGATCTGACAATTGGTGAGGCCGCCACGGTCCGTGGCCATGTGGTTGCCATCGGGGGTGTTCTGCACCAGCGCGGCGATGCCAAGATCTATGGGCAGGTCTTTGCTCCCGGCGGGCATCGCCGCCCACGCGTGTCTGTGTCGCGTGCTTGGGAGTTCGAAGACCGACGCATCCAGTGGAAACCGGCCGTCTCGTACGACCGTGTCGATGGGCTGCGGTTGGGAGCCGACTTTACCTTTCAGAAGAGCGCACTGACTCCCCGCCTTGAGTTGTGGGGCGGATATGCGCTGGCCTCCAAGACGGGCCAATTCCGGATGGACCTGCACCAACGTCTGTTCGAGAAGACGGACATCGAAATCGGCGGCGCCATCTTTCAACTCACGCAAACCGACGACGACAGCGTCGTCGGGCGTGACGAAAATACCGTCTTCGCGGTCTTGACAGGTTCTGATTACCGGGACTATTACGGCAGCGATGGCGGTGAACTGTCCGTCAGATACACGTACCGCGAAAGAGGAGTCCTTTCACTCCTGTATCGCAATGTTGATTACCGCTGGATGGACGCGCAGCCCACCCTGTGGCACCTTTTCCGTCCCGATCACGATTTCCGCAGCAACTTCTCGACCCGGCATGACTCGACACTGGCGCGTTCATTGGATGGTCGCTCTTCGTCCCTCCTAATCATGTTGCGGGTTGCCCCTATTGAAAACGGTGGCCACCCGGTGGGATTCAATGGTTCGGTGGACTTATCAGTGGAAGTCGCCGGCGGGCTCTTGGGTGGGGCCTATGACTACGAGCGACTGACCGCCGAAGGACGCGGGTGGTGGGACTCCGGACGGTGGCATCATGTCATGCTGCGTGCCTTTTACGGGGTCGGCCTTCACGATATCCCTCCGAATCGGCTCTTCTACCTCGGCGGAGTGGGAACTCTGCGCGGGTATCCTCAGAAGTCTCTTTCTGGTGACGAAGCTTTTCTGGCCCAAGCGGAGTACACCTTCACCTACTGGGAAAACAAGCTCGGCCGGGCCGGTGTTGTCCTGTTTGGGGATATCGGGCATGCCGCATCCGGCAGCGGTTTCTTTGACGTGGGAGATATCAGGGCGGATATCGGACTGGGTCTCCAATTCGGCAAAACCTTGCGTGTTGATGTTGCCAAGGGACTGGATTCCGCCAAGCGTGACATCAGAGTCAGCATCCGTCTGTCCCGTCCCACGTAATACACCAACCTTCACACACTCCACTTCAGCCCATTCGTTGGTCAGGTAAGATCACCTCTCCCGTCGGCCTGCCACTGGCCACACCTTCGATAATCGTAGCGTCAAGGCATCGAGTCACTTACATCGGGGAACCTCTCTGAGATCAAGGATGTGGCCCTGTCAGAAAGAAACCGTCGGACGGCGATAAGTGCCTTGTCCCCAGAACGTTGCCCCCCCCAAAGTAAGTCAAGAATCTGCGATGTCTGACGATAAGAAAGTGGGGTAGCCATGGCAAGGGCTTCAGAGAGTAAGCGTTCGCGATGGCAGATATCGAGGAGAAGACAGGGAAGCTCTGGATTCCAATTGCTGGAGCCAGTCCTGCAAATCGATCGGAGACCAAAGGCGTGACAGATTCCAAGTCATCGATTTTCGACCGCATGGCAGACTCGGGGCCGATTGCCGTGTCCGACGCTGTCCCCCCCGGAGTCGCCTCGACCGACCGCTCCATTCGCGCCCGGAATCTCGAAGCCATTTTGGACATCTCGAAAGCGATCAACTCGACTTTGGTCCTCGACGAGATCCTCCAGCGCGTCATGCGGCATGCTATCGACCTGCTCCATGCGGAGCGCGGATTTCTGATGCTCTTGGATGAGCAGGGGGTGCTCCAATTCCGGATCGCCCACAACATCCGCAAGGAAGCGCTGGATACAGAGGACGATTTCCGCATCTCGCGCTCGATCGCCGACCGGGTCGCTGTCAAAGGAGAGTCGGAATATACGTCGAACGCTCAAGAGGATCCGCGGTACGCGCATCAGAAGTCTGTCGCGGAGCTCAATCTCCGTTTTATCATCTGCGTGCCCCTGAAGGTCAAAGAGAAAGTCATCGGTATCTGTTATCTTGATAACCAGTCGCGTGCGGGTCTGTTTGGGAAGAATGATCTGCGGTTGTTCGAATTGTTTGCCGAACAAGCGGCGATCGCCATTGAAAACGCCAAACTGTACGAACGTCTGCTGTCACTCAAGCGTTACAACGAAAGCGTCGTCAACAAGAGTCCCGTTGGTATATGTGTGGTCGATCATGAGTTGCATCTGCTGACGTTCAACGATGCTGCCGAACGCATATTCCGGGTGCCGCATGACATCTGGGATGCCAAATCTCTGGTCGAAGGACATCAGTCTTTGCTGGATATCATCCCCGTGGCGGATCGCCACTGGTGGCAACAAGCCCTGACCGAGGTCGTGGACCGGAGGAAGCCGCTCTCGAAGGACAAGTATTTCGTCACGATCGGCGGACGGGAGATGGTGCTGTCCATCAAGATCTCCCCGCTCAACGGGATCAAGGGCGAGCCCCCCAAAATCATTGTCGTGACCGAGGACATCACCGAAAAGATGATCTTGGAGAAATATGTGATCCTGTCGGAGAAAATGGTGGCCAAGGGAGAGATGGCGGCCTCCATCGGTCACGAGATCAACAACCACCTGGAGATTCTGACGGCTCATGCCGAACTCCTGCCCTTGCACATCAAGAATAACCACTTAGAGAAACTCCCCGACAGTTGCAGCAAGATCCTCGACTCGATCGACCGGATGGCACGCTTTACACGGGGTCTGATGGATTACTCACAGGTCGATACCGACCTGGTGGAATACAACCTCAAGGACTTGCTCGAGGAGCATCTGTTTACGATCCGTCCCCTGCGGCGCTTTGCCAGCGTGCACTTTCAACTGGATTGTGACCCCGATCTGCCGCCGGTCAAACTCGATATCGGTCAGATTCAGTCCGTTCTACTCAACCTCTACAACAACGCTTCTGATGCGGCCAAAGAAGGGGTGCCGCCGCAGATCGACATCGCCGTCAAACATCGGCCCGATACCAAGATGGTCGAGTTGCGCGTGACCGATCATGGGCGGGGAATATCGCCCGATGTACTGGCCCGGCTGTTCGAACCACGGTTCACGACCAAGAAAAGCGGACACGGTCTCGGGCTGGCCAACTGCCGGACGATTGTCCAGAATCATGGCGGTACGATCACTGTCGACAGTGTGCCCGGCGAAAGCACGACATTCACTGTGCGTCTGCCTGCCCGCCCACCGTATTCGTCGTTCGAGAGTTGAGCGACGCAACGCGATGTTCTGCGGGTCCCTTTGGCTCCGTTAAGGCGCCATGAGTGAGCAAACAGTTCAGATCGGGCCTTACACCGGAACCGCGGTCGCCAGCGGTGGTTTTGCGACCGTCTATTACATTCCCCAATCACAATTCGGATGTCCCATTGCCGTCAAGCGGGCCAGTTCCCCGCTGGATTCGACGACTGTGGCATCATTCCAGCATGAATTCCGTATCCAAAGCGGGTTCAATCATACCCAGCTGCCTCGCGCGCTCGACTTCGGCTGGGCCGAGCAGAGGCCATATCTGGTGACCGATTGGATTGATGGTCCCGATCTCTGGAATCAACCCGAAACCGGCAATGGCTCGCTCTTCACCAGCGTCCTGAGACAAATTGCGCGTGTTCTTCTGTTTGTCCACCAGCGTGGGTGGGTTCACGGAGATCTCAAGCCCGAGAACTTCCGTTGGGGTACTCCGCGCACACATGATGCAGAGGTGCACCACAGGGATAGGTCGGCGCCGGTCCTCTATCTTCTGGATTTCGGTCTGGCGCGCCCCATCGGTGACAGCGATCGGCCCCGTGGGGCAGGAACCGTTGGGTACATGGCGCCGGAGTTCTTGAAACGTCTCCCGGCTGATGGACGGGCCGACTGGTATTCCATCGGGGCGATTCTTTTCGAGTGGGTGTACGGTCGCCGGCCGTTTGCCGACGGTGAAGTCGCCGATGAAATCGCCGGTCATCTCGAGCGGTCCCCCGACTTCAGTCTGACGGCACGTCGCGACATCCCAGATTGGGCTGCAACTGTGATCGCGCGGTTGCTCGCAAAAAACGCAGAGGAACGAGCCGCCAATGTATTGGAGCTCTTGGACTGGATGAGCGGTTTTGACAAAGATCTGAATCCCGATATCATCCTGAACGAACAACGGGATGAGCACCGTCGCAGCGAGGATCTCCGTTTGGACATGAATGATCTGGCGCTGATTGCCCAGATCGCCGAGACATCGGCGGCCAGTGCGCGCGGCCACTGGACAATCGTCGGAGACAGCACAAGCACGGCACGCCTGGCCGTGGGTCTGCGGTGTGAGTTCGTCAGGGGTCCGGCAGAGAGAGGCGTGTGCATAAGGCGCACAGGCACGTCATCCGCGTGCGGCGAATCGACCGCACAGCCACCCTCTGCATGTGACCCGTCTGATGCCGGCTGCATGGTCGAACTGCGGTCTGGTCCGCCGCTGTGTGTTTCCGAGTGGCCGGACTCGGAGAAAGCGCCTGTCTGCTCTGTGAACTTGCTGCCGTGGGATGTCCCGCGTGTTGAGGATTACTTGAGAGGTCTGACTGGCGACGCCGCCTTTGCCGAAGAGCATGCAGGGTCAGTGTGGCAAGTGACAGGTGGTCTGCCCAGCGGGCTGTCAGCGTTCTTCGCCTTTGCCGTCCGCAACGCCCTCTGGCGAAGAGACGAAGGTGAGTGGGTGCTCGACGAGACCGCGCTCCAACAGTGGAGCGCATCGGCCGAATGCCGTGCCGTATACACCTCGGTCCTCCCTGAGTTGGCATCTGATGAGAGGGATGTCTGTGACTGGCTTGCCGTCGGGCGGTCGTTCGGAAGGGCGGATATCCTGGCAGAAGTTCTCCCATCGCCTTCGAAGACGGGACGGCCTGCCGTTGACGGGCTCATCACCTCAGGTGTTGTTGTTTGCGGCAAAACTCTGGAAAGCGCGGGATTCTTTGATCTGCGGCTGCGTCTGGCTGGACTGGACGCAATCTGGCGGGAACAAATGCCAGAGACACGCCGGCGCACACTCGCGCAACGGCTCGCCGACTTGATCGAAGCGCGCCACAGAGACGGGAACCCACTGGTCGAGGAAATCCTCGCCGTTTGCCGCTACGACACCGGGCAGTGGGATCGCTGCGTGGATCATGCGATTCGCGCCGCTCATGTCCGCTTGGAAGACGATCGCCGCCCGGATGCGGTGCGTCTGATCAACTTGGCCAGAGATGCCGCCCAGAAGATTGCCGACCCGCCGACACGGGCGCGCTGGCTTGGTCGGGCGGAGATGGCCCATGGTGATTATCTGAAGGCCTGCGGGCAGATCGATGAGGCGAGAAAAACATATTGCCGGCTGCTTGTTCTGGGACGCCGCTTCCATGACCGGCAATTACTTGCCGAAACACTGAAAGATCTGGGCGATATCTACAAGTCAACCCGCCGCTTTGAAAAGGGCGTTCACGTCCTGCTGCGTGCCCGCCAGCTCTGGGAAGAGATTGGCGATAGAGTCGAAGTCGCACGGACACTCAACAATCTCGGCAACATGTACTGGGTCGCCTCTGATTGGACTCAGGCGCGGCGCTTCTATGAAGAAGCGCTCGAGGTTGCCCGGGCGCAGGGAGCCGATGAGGTTGTTGCGCTTATTCTATCCAACTTGGGGGTGACCTACAAAGCCGGGTACGACTTCGCTCG
The DNA here is from genome assembly GCA_036170655.1 of Candidatus Zixiibacteriota bacterium. Classification (GTDB taxonomy): domain Bacteria; phylum Zixibacteria; class MSB-5A5; order WJJR01; family WJJR01; genus JACRMA01. The sequence goes on from JAVHPP010000160.1 coordinate 6,666, forward strand.
AGCTGAATCGTACTATCGGGAATCCCTGACCATCAAGGAAGGTCTCAACGTGCCAGTTGAGACTGCGCGTACGCTCAACAATCTTGGCGTCATTGCTTTTGACCAGGGGCAGCTCGCGAAGGCCTCAGAGTATTTGATAAGGGCGGCCGATCTGAACGAACGCGCAGGCGCGGCGGCAGAGAGATTGTGCAATCGCGGGATGCTGATTCATGTCGCCCTCGAACGTGGCGACCTGCGAACCGTGATCCGCGAATCACTCAGTGCTCTGGAGGATGCGGAGGTACTTGGCGACATAGCAACAGGAGCGGAACTTCGCGGCCTTCTGGCCGAAGCCTATCTGCGAGCGGGTGACTTCCGTCTCTCG
>JAVHPP010000161.1:0-6946 GCA_036170655.1 Candidatus Zixiibacteriota bacterium
TTCAGGGCGGGAGGATACGTCTCAAGCCGATCGTGATGACCTCGCTGGCAACAGTGCTCGGCCTGATTCCCATGGCCCTCGGCTTGGGCGGAGAATCGACACAGGCCCCGCTCGCCATTGCTGTGATCGGGGGACTCACGGTGTCAACCGTGCTGACCCTATTCTTTGTCCCGGTTCTCTACACTGTCTTCGAGGAGCGTTTCCGGCGCGAAGTCCGATCCGGTGAGCAAACAAGTAAATGACCGATAGGTCCGCGCATTTCCTGTTGCCTGCCGCGTCCCAGACGTTAACTTCCGTCGTAGCGACCCTTCTCTCCGGGCCGGCGACATCATGCGAGATATCATCAAGCGCGAGACCCTCTTTGCCACGGCGCTCCTGCTGCTGGTCGCGGGTGTGTTCTGGTTGTTCTACCGGATCATGGCCCCGTTCTTCGTGCCGCTTGCCTGGGGGGCTATTCTGGTCGTCTCCGTTCAGCCTCTCTACGTCCGCATGCGGACACGGCTCGGCAGTCCCGGTGGATCGGCCCTCCTGATGGCGTTTCTCGTTACACTCGTCATTGTGGTGCCGCTCGTTTTCCTGACCATCTCGCTGGTCGGCGAGGTCATCAGTTTGTATCAGGGTGTGCAAACGGAGGTCGCAACGCGCGGTCCGGAGTGGCTGAATCTGGGCATTCAGCCCCTTGTCCAAGGTCTCACCCAACGGTTTGAAGGGATCATCGACCTGTCGCAGCTGAACATCCAAAGCGCCGTCCTGGGCGTGCTCAGCAAGATCTCCTCTTTTGTCGTTGCTCACGCAACCGGCGTGATCACCAATATGGGTATCGCTGTTCTCCAGTTCTTCCTGACCATGATGACCATGTACTACCTCTTCAAAGACGGGGATGCCCTGCTTGTGCTGATCAAAGACTCGATTCCGCTTCCCCCATCCCGATCCGAGGCGATCCTCGCCCACATCACCAACGTCGTGCGCGCCGCGATTTATGGAGGGCTGGCAGTCTCGGCGCTGCAAGGCATCCTCGGCGGCATGATGTTCTGGATTCTGGGAATCCCCTCGCCTGTTTTCTGGGGCGCGGTCATGGGGATTCTCACATTGATTCCACTGCTGGGCGCCTTCGTTGTCTATCTCCCGGCGGGAATCATCCTCGCGGCGCAAGGCGCTTATATCAAGGCCATCATCCTGATCGTTTTCGGACTGGGGGTCGTCTCTCAGATCGATAACTTTCTCGTACCCCTGGTGCTGTCCGGGAGGACGCGTCTGCACCCGCTCATTTTGTTCTTCGCGATCACCGGCGGGATTCTGGTATTCGGTTTTCTCGGTATCGTGCTGGGCCCGGTCGTTGCGGCGGTCTTTGTCGCGGTCTTCGATCTGTATCGCGGTGTCTTGAAAACGCCTTCCACAGAGACTTCGTCGTCCGCCGCGACGTCTCCGTAGGGCTTCTCCACCCCGTTTCGTCATGCGAGACGACTACGATGTCATCGTCATTGGCGGCGGCCCGGCTGGCAGCAGCGCCGCACGCCTGTCCGCCCAGTTGGGAATGCGTGTGCTCCTCTTGGAGAAAAAACCCATGCCGCGCCCCAAACTCTGCGGGGGATGGGTGTCCGGTTATGCGCTCCGGCGGCTGGCTCTCCCGATCCCGTCTGATCTGATTGAGACGAATTTCAATTCCATCGAACTGAAACACCGCTCGGCGCACGTGTCATTTGCGCCGTCACGCCCACTGGGCGTCTTTGTCGACCGGGCGCGCTTCGATCATTTCCTCGTTCGCGAGGCCGAGAGGGAAGGGGCCGCCGTGCGTTTTGAGACCGCGCGGGAGCTCAGCCGTGCCGGTTCGTCGTCGCTGGTCCACACCAGCGATCACATCTATCGCGGCGGGAGCGTGATCGTTTGCACAGGGGCATCCAGCGCCATGCTGGGCGGCATCCGGCCGCTCGATACGCCGAATCGCTCGGCCGCGTGCATCGAGCAGTGCCTGCCGATTGAGTACGCAGACCGCTTGCGGATCACTCCCGGTGCGGCCCATCTTCACCTTGGGGTCGTTCAACACGGATACGGCTGGATCTTGCACCACGGATCGTATCTCATGATCGGGATCGGCTGCCGCCGGTCGCGGATTCAGAACTTACAGGAAACGTACGCAAGTTTCTGGAATGCGCTCGGCCTGCCTCGCGAACTCATCAAACCGAAAGGACACATCATCCCCTTGGGCGGGTATCGCCGCTCCTTGGGGAAACAACGCTGGCTGCTGGCGGGTGATGCCGCCGGATTGGTCGATGCCTTCAGTGGCGAGGGAATCGCGGGGGCGATCGAGTCGGGCCAGATGGCAGCCGAAGCGCTTCACCATTGGCCCGGCGATCATGCGGCGCAGGCTTACACGGCCGCCTGCCGCCAGAAACTGCTTCCCGATCTGCGCTGGTCACTTCGCTTTGCCCGCCTGTGCTACTGGGCGCCGGGGCTGTTTCTTCGTCTTCTCTCCCATCGTCGCGCCAGCCTCGAGAACTACGTCGAAGTCCTGGAACGCCGCTCGAACTACCGTGCGTTGCTCATGTCCATCGCCCGCCTGCACCGCTGAGGGAGGCGGGTTCGACCCGGCGACGGACCTCTTTGCGGTAGCGTTTCCCCCTGCCCCGCAGGCTTGTGGGGCAATGCGGAATTGGGTGCAGGCCCTTGCTTGCGCAGCAACGTGGAATTCCGGACAGGCGTCAGCATGCCATTCCGATGTCCGCCCGTCAATAGGCGGCACTCACAGCCGGACTGTCAATAAGTTGCGCCGCCCGCGAAAAACTTGGGCAATCAGACGCGGAGAGAATACATTCTGTTTTCTTAGGTCTCCCCATCAGGGGGAGATGAGGGAGAGGCGTATCTCATGATGGGTTCGTTTGTGCCGGCGCTTGAGGTTCTGCGGGGCAATCAAGTCGAAAGTCTTCATCTGGCCGCCGCCGCGGTTGTCGATCAGGACGGTCGTCTGATTGCCGAGCTTGGTTCGGGCAATCTGGTGACATTCACGCGGTCCTCCTTGAAACCATTTCAGGCTCTGCCCACGGTCATGCGCGGCTTTCCGGACCGCTTCGGTCTGGAAGACCGTCACGTCGCTTTGATTTGTTCCTCACACAGCGGGGAAGACCGTCATGTCAAAGCGGCCCGTGAGATTCTCGAAGCGATCGGCGCCAGTGAGAACAACCTGCAGTGTGGTGTCCACGTGCCGCTGTCCTATCGTGACAACGAGGTGGAGATCCCGGCGCGGACATCGTTCTCGCCCCTGCACAACAATTGCTCCGGCAAGCACGGCGGGATGCTGGCGCTCTCGCGCATTCTTGGGCTGCCGTTGGAAAACTATCTCGACCTGCAATCACCGGTCCAGCGTCTGATTCGCGCTCAGGCCGCGCAGGCGTTTGGCGTCGAGCCCAATGAGATGGCGGTCGGCATCGATGGGTGCTCGGCGCCCAATTATGCCGTCTCGCTTCGCGCGCTGGCCTCTGGTTTCGCGCGTCTCGCCGCTTCGGACGGACCGAGACCCCCGACCGATGACGAATGCCATCAGGCCTGTTCGCGTATCGTGACAGCCATGCGCCATCACCCCGAAATGGTGTCGGGCGAAGGCCGGTTCGATCTCGCCCTTGTGCGAGCCACCAACGCGCGTCTGTTCTGCAAAGCGGGGGGGGAAGCAGTCCAATGTGTCGGCGTTCCCGAACGGGGATGGGGCATCGCCATCAAAGTCGCCGATGGCGCCCCGCGCGCAGTCGCCCCGGTTACCGTCGCCATTCTGCAGCAACTCGATTTGCTGAACGCCGCCGAGTCGGCCGCGCTCGAAAAACTGGCGAAGCCGACACTGACGAATCATCGCGGAATTGCCATCGGAACCATGCGCATGGTGGGGCAGATGACGCATCATGGAACATGACGCGGCTTCCATCCTCGTGGTGCCACCGAAACGCCTTGTTCATTCTCCTGATTCCCGATAACTTATCGCTAAGCCAGGTGCACATCCATGCGCAATCATCCTGTTGAACCCTTCCGCATCAAGTCGGTCGAGCCCATCCGCCAGTTGCCGCGCCGTGAACGTGAACGCCGTCTGACGGAGGCCGGTTATAACCTCTTTAATCTTCGTGCGGACGATGTCTTCATCGATCTCCTGACAGATTCCGGTACCTCCGCCATGTCCGCGCACCAATGGGGCGGACTCCTGCAGGGCGATGAGTCGTACGCCGGCTGCCGGAACTTCTTTCATCTCGAGCAGGTTGTGCGCGACATTACCGGGTACACGCATATCATTCCCACTCATCAGGGACGGGCCGCCGAGCATATTCTGTTCTCGTTTCTGCTCGAAAAAGGCGACTATATTGTCGCCAACACCCATTTTGACACAACCCGCGCCAACGTCCTGTACCGTGGCGCCATACCGGTTGACATGCCCGATCCTGCGTGTGCCAACGTGTCGGACGATTACCCCTTCAAGGGGAATATCGATCTGGCGCGGCTCGAAACGTTCCTCGAGGATCACCCGCAGCGCGTTAAGGCGTGTCTCTTGACGATGACGAACAACTCGGTCGGCGGCCAGCCGCTCAGTCTGGCCAATGCCCAGAGCGCCTCGTCGATCTGCCGCAAACACAACGTTCCCTTGCTCTTTGATGCCGCCCGCTTTGCCGAGAATGCCTGGTTTGTTTCCCGGCGCGAAGAATCACAGGTCGGACGGCCGGTCAAGGACGTCGCACGATCGATCTTCGACTGCGGCGATGGCTGTCTCATGTCAGCCAAGAAGGACGCCTTGGCCAACATCGGCGGGTTCATCGCGGTGCGCGACGATGCGCTGGCGGTTCAGATCAAAGAAGTCATGGTTGTTGTCGAGGGATTCCCCACCTACGGCGGCCTCGCCGGCCGCGATCTGGAAGCGGTCGCGCGCGGTCTGGAGGAGGTCACCGATCCCGACTATTTGGAGTACCGTGTCGGACAGGTAGAGTGGCTGGGGGAACAGCTGGCTGAGGCGGGCGCGAAGATCGTGCGTCCCGTGGGCGGCCATGCGGTCTTCATCGACGCTGGAGCGCTTTACCCCCACATCTCTCCCGATGAGTTCCCCGGACATGTTCTGGCTGTGGGATTCTATCGTGAGGGTGGCATCCGCACGGTCGAGATCGGATCGCTGATGTTCGGCGGTGTCGATCCGGCAACCCACCAGCCAGTGCATCCTCCCCATGAACTGGTTCGTCTGGCAATCCCGCGCCGTGTCTACACGGTGTCTCACCTGAACCATGTTGTGCAAACCTTTTCGGGCTTGTATCAGAAGCGGAACGAGGCGCGCGGTTTTGCCATCGAGTATCAATCGCCTTTCCTGCGTCACTTCACGGCGCGTTTGCGGGAGCTTCCCGCCAATGCGAAAGCTGCTGCCGTACACAATTGAACCGGGAAAATAGACACGTATTCGGATCGCAGGGACACCCAACCACCATCACGGCGACATGCAGGTGAACTATGAAGCATTGGATCACAGCGACTCTTCTTCTGACGTCCATTCTGTCTGCGGGCTGTGAGTCGGCTGAGAAGTACAAGAAGGCCGCTTCGTCGGCGGATTCGACTCGTGTCACTGGCGCCATCCACGTGCAAGGGACCCAGTCGCAGATGGGTTGGGCGCGCCAGCTGGCAACCGGAATCGAGACCGCGAAGAAGCAGTGGGAACACCAGAATGCGCAGGATGCGATCGCGGCCGTCGATTCCCTGTCACGGCTTGCAGAGGCGGCGCTGGACACGGTGACCGTGGGCAGCCAGATCGGCAGTTTTCTCCTGATCTACTCGGCTGATGCGTTCCAGCACCTGATCGCCTGGCAAAAGACGATGCACCGAGACAGCGCGGCGGAAGCCAGCGCCCAACGTTACCAAGTGCTGGGGGCGCGGCTCCGCCAGCGAGCGGCGCCGCATGATTCGGCTGCCGCCAGCGCCATCCCATGACAGGTACGCTTGTCAATACGGCCACTGTCATCGTCGGCGCTCTGACCGGCCTTGCGATTGGTGACCGTCTCTCCGAACGAATCAAGTCAACTGTCCTCACCGCTCTGGGTTTGGTGACACTTTGGATCGGCGTCACCATGGTTATCCGTGGCAGCCGCCCGCTCATCATTGTCGTCTCGCTGATCGCGGGCGGGGTCATTGGTGAACTGCTCGCTTTGGAGCAACGGCTGGAAAGCGTGGGCGCCTGGCTCAAGGCCAAGAGCGGTTCTGGCAGTGGCGGTTTCGTGCGCGGTTTCGTCAGTGCATCGCTGCTGTTTTGTGTTGGCCCTATGACGGTGGTGGGATCGATTCAGGATGGAACGACCGGTGACGCAACACTGCTTCTGACCAAGTCAGTCATGGATGGTTTCGCCGCCGTGGCCTTGGCGGCAACAACGGGGATTGGCGTTCTCTTCTCCGCGATCACCGTCCTTGTCGTCCAAGGTTCACTGACCATTCTCGGTCGCTGGTTGGCGGCGCTGACAGTCCCAGCGGCCCTCGATCAGTTGTCCTGTGTCGGCGGCTTGATTATCCTCGGACTCGGCGTTCGTCTCCTCGGATTGAAAGATATCCCGGTCGCCAACTATCTTCCGGCGCTGGTCATCATTGCTGTCATTGTCATGTGTTTCTGATGACACCGAAGCGTGAGCAACAAGGCGTCAAGGAAAGTTTCGTCTCCCGGCGCCTCCACGACAGAAGCGGGGACAGTTTATCACCACCCCTTCGCCGCGCGCAGGTCAGTGATGTGCTTCGCGTGTTTCTCCCCGTGGCTGGCGTAGATCGCCAGCAGCGCTTCCAGCGTTACCTCTCCGCGTTCTGGGTGGATCGCCGGTCGGCTCCAGCCCGATTCGGGAACATGCTCCAACATGGCCACCCAACGTGCGTGCAGCCCGCGCAATATCAGAAGCGATGATTCGATGGGCGTGGGAGCCGCAGCGTCGCTGGCGTTGGCCCACTGATTCTGGTTGTA
>JAVHPP010000162.1:0-1480 GCA_036170655.1 Candidatus Zixiibacteriota bacterium
TAAGACGGGGTGATGGTTGCCACTGTAGTTTCATCGCCAGAAATAATTGGAGCCGTACCCAGCGTAGATGAATTCATGCAAGCGGCGCCGCTGTCGCAAACAAAGGCGATCTTTGTTTGCGTGGGCGGATCAGTATCCAAAAATTGCAATCCGGCCGGCAAAGCATCGCGCAACATCGCGTTGATGGACGAGCCTTCGGGCCACTGGACTTGCAGGCGGTAGCGCACAATCTCACCGATGACCAGCCGCTCGGTGCCGCCCTGCGGGCCGGTGCTGGCTTCGGAGGTGGAGACCAGGAATTTCTGCAACTGGGTGTTGTTGATAGTCACGTTGGCCGATCCCTGGTTGGCGTAGTCGTTCAGGGCGCCGCCCACGCCGTCCGCGCCGGTGCGTTCGTCGGAATCGGCGTTGTAGGGCGAGCGGTCAGTCACCGTGCCGGAGAGGCTTGTCCAGCGCGTTTCGGCGGCGTTGGTGATGACCTGGCCGGGGCTGACGGAGTAATTCACCGTTGCCTGAAAAGTGATCGTGCAGGATTCGCCCGGCTGGAAGAGACCGCCGCTGCCCGCCAGGGTTGGGACGCCGGCGTCGTTAAGCGTAAGCGGCGTGGAGGCGGCACACGCGTCCAAAGCCAGCGAGCCAGAGACATAGGTCAGCCCGCTGGGGATGGGATCGCTCCAGGTCACGTCGTAGGCGGTGGTGGATCCGCTGGACGGGTTGGTGAGCGTGACGGTGAAGGTGACGGTATCGCCGGCATCGGCGGTGGTGGGGAGGACGCTCTTGGCGGTGTTGATGACGGGTTCGATAACGGTCAGATTGCTGCTGGAAACGGTGGCTGTGCCGCCCGTGCCGCCGTCAATCGAGAGGGTGGCTTGATTTTGGAGCGTGGTGCCGGCCTGGTTGGAGGACACGTTCAACACCACGGCGGTAAACTGAATGGTCAGCGTCTCATCCACACTATTGTCGCGATTGGCATTGGTAAGGGTACCCAGGGTGAATGTGAAAGTTTGCCCCGGCGAGGTGACGGAGGGATTCGTGGGGTCATTGCAAGCCGCGGCGAAACCGCCTCCCAGGTTGGTGCTCAGGTCGGGGGAAGAAGTGATGCTGAGACAATCTACAAAGGCCAGCCCAGACGGAAGCGTATCCGTCAGCGTGACATTGGACAGCGTTCCTTCGGGAACAGTGATAGGTATTGTGTAGGTCACCAGTTCGCCGATGACCGCTTCGGTCTGGCCGTTGTAGGCGTCAATGATTTCGGTGGTGAATATTTTGCCGAAGCCGGCATAGCGTACCTGGACGATGGCGCCGTCTGTCAGGTCTGTGACGGTGTAGTCAGGTCCGCCTTCGGCGCCGGCGTAGTTAAAGAGGGTAGCGGTGTTGGTCAAGGATTGACCGCCCTGAACAGTGGCATCAAGGGTTACCAGGTAAGTGATGACGGCGATGTTGCGCCCAGTATTCACCGTCGCGTCGCCGCTGTCTTTGC
>JAVHPP010000163.1:0-27832 GCA_036170655.1 Candidatus Zixiibacteriota bacterium
TCATCCGGTAGTTGAAGCCGATGGCATCGTGATGGTATTTCTGGAGTGAGCCGTGATCACGGAGCAGGCGCATCTGCTCCGCCATGCCATCATCATTGGTCGTCACTGCGCCACCCTCACCGTATGCCCCCAGGTTCTTCCCAGGATAAAATGAGAAACAACCCGCCCGCCCCCAAGAGCCTGCGGCACGCCCCTTGTAGGTCGCCCCATGCGCCTGACAGGCATCCTCGATCACAGTCAGACCGGCCTCCTGCGCGATGGCGTTAATCTCCGCCATGGGCGCCGGACGGCCATAGAGATGCACGGGGATGATGGCTTTGGTCTTTGATGTAATCGCGGAACGGATCAGCCGCGGGTCGATGTTGTATGTATTCGGATCAACATCGACCAGCACTGGCTCGGCTCCGCAGTAGGAGATCGCTTCACAGGTTGCAATGAACGTGTTGGCCGCCGTGATCACTTCATCTCCGGGCCGGATTCCCGCTGCAATCAGCGCCAGATGGAGAGCCGACGTTCCCGTATCGACCGCCACGCAGTGCTTAACGCCACAGAACTGCGCGAAGCTCTCTTCAAACCCTCGCACATGCGAACCCAGCACAAACTGACAGTCAGAGAGTACGGCAGCAATGGCTGCGTCGATCTCCGATTTGATCGTTGTGTACTGCGCCTTGAGATCAAGAAACGGGACGTTCACGGATACTGTTTCCCTTATCGATGAGAGGTTGCACCGGCATCGCGTGCGGGAACGGACCCGCGCGAGCGGGCGCTCGTTCGTCCGCTTGCGACCGATGGCGCGGCTGTCTCTGGCACGGACGCGGTGTACCGGTAGACAAGACGTCCTTCCACAAGAGTGAAATACACCAAGCCGTGCAGCGTCCAGCCGATGTAGGGTGAATTTTTTGACTTCGAGATCAACGTCGGCACGGACACGGTCCATGCCGCTTGAGGATCAAAGCAGACCACGTCGGCGGGCGCACCCGGAGCGAGACGGCCGGCATTGAGCCGGAACACATTGGCCGCGCGGCGCGTCAGGCAGTCAATGAGGGTCGGCCAGTCAAGAAGACCGGTCCCGATCAGCGCTTTCTGGCAGACGCCTAACGCCGTCTCGAGTCCGATCATTCCGAAGGGCGCCAGATCGAATTCGCCGTCCTTCTCTTGCTCTGCGTGGGGCGCATGGTCGGTGGCAATGCAATCTATCGTACCGTCAATCAGTCCCTGGCGCAGGGCATCAACATCTCGTTGCGCACGAAGTGGTGGGTTCACCTTGAGGAACGGGTCAAAATCGCGGGCGATCAGGTCATCCGTCAAGATGAGATGATGCGGGGTCACTTCAGCCGTCACCGGCACGCCGCCCGCTTTGGCGGAACGGACAATCTCGACCGAACCGGCCGTCGACACATGAGCGATATGGATGCGGCATCCTGTCGCGCGCGCCAGAGCGATGTCTCGGGCCACGCAGATTTCCTCCGATATCGCCGGAATCCCCCGGAGACCGAGCTTGACCGATATGAATCCTTCATGCATGACACCATTGCGCGACAGATCAGGCGTCTCGCAGTGGGAGACGAGGGTAACATCGAACATGCGCGCGTACTCCATCGCGCGCCGGAGCAGGCCGGCGTTTGCCACCGGTGAGCCATCATCGGAGAATGCTACGGCGCCGGCGGCGACCATCTCGGCGATCTCGGCCAGCGCCTCTCCCCGGCGATCCTTCGTGATCGCCCCGATCGGATGCACCCGTCCGGCGGCGGAACGGGCGCGGTCCACGACAAAACGAACCGTCTCCTGATCGGCAATGGCGGGCTCCGTGTTCGGCATGCAGCAAAGCGTAGTAAAGCCGCCCTTCACGCCTGCGGCAGAACCAGTCTCCACCGTCTCCTCGTCTTCACGTCCGGGTTCGCGCAGGTGTGTGTGGAGGTCGACAAAACCAGGCGCAACAATCAAGCCCTCTGCATTGAGCGTGTCCTCGGGCGGGAGACCAGCTCCCGCGCCGCGGTGGATTGAGTCAATCCGCCCATCGGCAATGAGGACATCCGCAATTTCATCAAGACCCACCGCAGGATCGATCACGCGCCCACCCACAATCGCCCGTATGCGCGGCCACACCAGACTGCCGGTCATTCACCCTCCCGCGTTGAGGGGGCCCGACCGCCGCAGAGCAGAAAGAGAACGGCCATGCGGACCGCGAGACCGTTCGTCACCTGATCGAGAATGACCGATGAGGGACCGTCGGCGACTTCGGAGGTGATCTCCACTCCCCGGTTCATCGGCCCCGGATGCATAATGAGTCCGCCCGGACGCAGACGTGATGCCCGGCCGGCATCGATTCCGAAGAGACGCGAGTACTCACGCAGCGAGGGAAGAAAATCGGAACTCTGTCGTTCGCGCTGGATGCGCAGCACATTGACGGCATCGACTCCCTGTTCGAGCGCCCGGTCGATGTCAGTATAGACTTCGACCCCGATGTCCGCGAACGCCATGGGCACGAGCGTGGCCGGCCCGCAAATCGCCACCTTGGCTCCCATCGTCAACAACCCCCAGATATTGGAACGCGCCACTCGCGAATGCGCGATGTCGCCAACGATGAGAATTCGCCTGTCCGCCAGATCGCGCCACCGTTCCCAGATCGTGTAGATGTCAAGCAGCCCCTGTGTCGGATGCTCATGGGCCCCGTCGCCCGCGTTGAGAATGATCGCATCTGTGGTGCGCGTCAAAAAGTGCGGCGCCCCCGGACAGGGATGGCGAATAACGACGACGTCCGTCTTCATCGCCAGGATGTTCTTCACCGTATCCCGCAACGATTCCCCTTTTTGAACGGAGGACGTCGAAGCGGTGAAGTTGACAACATCCGCCGACAGACGTTTCTCGGCCAGTTCAAAGGAGATGCGCGTGCGCGTCGACGGCTCGTAGAAGAGGTTGACAATCGTCTGACCGCGCAACGGCGGCACCTTCTTGATAGGGCGGTCGAGCACTTCCTTGAAGGATTCGGCCGTCGTCAGGATGCGCTCGATGTCCTCCCGGCAAACACCTTCCAATCCCAGGAGATGACGCATGCGCAGACGACCGCCGACCGGCGCCCCCTCCAACGGGACGGGAGAAGACCGCTCTGCCACAGGCCGTTTCTTCGAATCTTCAGGTGCGCGCGCAGACCGGTCGGTGGTTTTCACTTTGCTCATCGCCTTCATCCAGACCGCGGACAAAACTCATCGGTGATCGGTCCGTCACGATTCGAGATCAAAATCGAGCGTCCCACCCTTGGCCGCTTGGCGACGCGGGGCGGCGCGACCCACCGTGACAGAATCCGCACCGTCGAGCTCCTTCAGGCTGACAGCAACCGTTTCGTTGCCAGCCGTGGGGAGATTCTTCCCAACATAGTCGGCGCGGATTGGCAACTCGCGATGCCCGCGGTCAATCAGGACCGCCAATTGAACAGCACGCGGGCGCCCCAAATCCATGATGGCATCCATGGCCGCGCGGATTGTCCGTCCTGTATACAACACGTCATCCACGAGAACGACAACTTTCCCGTTCACATCGAAAAGAATCTCGGTCTTCTGAACCACGGGCTGAGCCAGCCCCTCTTTGACATCGTCGCGGTAGAACGAAATGTCCAAGTAGCCGACGGGAGCATTCTGCTCTTCAATGCGGGAAATTGCTCCGGCAATTCGCTCCGCCAGCGGTGCCCCGCGCGTCCGGATTCCGATCAATACAACCGACTCCACGCCCTCGTTGCGTTCAACAATCTCATGGGCAATCCGCTCAATCGCCCGCCGAATGGCGGCGCCGTCCATGAAAGAGCGAGTCTGCGTCAACCCCTGCTTCATCAGACATCACTCCCCTCGCTGGCCGAAGCCCGCGAGATGGACAGGGGCAAGATGGGGCAGGGTTTCCACGAAGCACAGCAGATGGGAGACATCGTTTCGTCAGTTCCTTTTTCGACTTCACGGCGTCGAATTAAAAGGCCGATTAAGTATAACTCTCCGCCTGCGTTCAAATCTACACTTTTCAGCGCCAATAGCATCCTCGCAATCCGGGCGTATCGCAGCTCAAGCGAAGCCGATAGTTCTCAGGGCAGGAACGAACCCTTCTTCGTCGCGCCAGTGTCCGTCAAGTATCAGACGGCCTTCTCGCATGACCCACGCACGCGACGTCACCTGGGCGAGCCAATCCAGATCGTGAGAGATGATCAGGTAGGTTGCACCCTCGCTATGCCATAGCGTCAGCAGCGCTTCAAGCCCGGCGAGACCATCGGCATCCAAACCGGCGGTCGGCTCATCGAGAATGTAAAGGGGCGCCGGGCAGGCGGCAACACCCGCCATCGCCACACGACGCTGCTCGCCCCCCGACAACTCGAATGGCGACCGGCCCATGAACTCCGCAGGGTCCAGACCAAGACGGGATAGCTGGGAAGCGGCGAGGTCCCACGCTTCTGCTCGTGCTACGCCACGGTGTGCCGGTCCGAAGGCCACGTCCTCCGCCACGGTGGAGCAAAATAACTGCCGCTCCGGGAACTGGATGAGCACGACGGGCAGCATACCATCTCCGGTCCCGGCCGGATGGATCAACGCCCCGGCATGACGTTCCATCAATCCGGCCAGGTGATAGGCAAGGGTCGTCTTCCCCGACCCGATTGGCCCACAGAGACCAATTGCATCTCCGGCGTGAATTACGACATTGATATCCGTCAGCGGATGTGGTGGCAAGGGCCAGTCAGCCAAGGCAACTTGGGACAAACCCGAAGTTTTCAGAATAACCTTCGCATCATCGTCACGCCGACGCAAGGGAGTGCGGCCCCTGTGCGGCGCACCGGCCGGGTGCTTCCAGCCGGAACTGGGTCCATCGTAGACGATTCGCCCGCCCTCCATTTCGACAACCCTCGGGAAGCGGCGCGCCTCGTCTTCGTATTGCGTGATCAGGATGACGCCCGGACGGTACGAGTCGGAACTCGTGTCTCCCGTGCCCTGGCGCTCGACGGAGGCAATAAGCTCTCTTCGCCCCGGGGGATCGAGATGCGAGGTCGGTTCGTCTAAGATGATCAATTCACGTTGCGAGGCGAATGCGGACGCAACAGCCAACTTCTGCTTTTCACCGCCAGACAGATTCTTAACCGGCCGGTCAGACAATTCACGCAGCCCGAATTGGTCCAGTATCTGCGCCACTTTGTCGCTGGAGGAATCCTCGGGGTCGGCATGCTCCGCAGCAAGAGCGATTTCATCCCAGACTGTCTCACCGATCAAATTATCTTCGGGCTGCTGAAACACCAGGGCAACCGAGCCAATTCGGGATGGCCGGCCAGATCGATCCTGTGAAACGGCTGCCCGGGAACCGGTGTCGTCCAGAATGATCTCACCCGTCGATGGTTCATCAAAACCGGCGAGGCATCGCGCGAGAGTGGATTTTCCCGACCCATTCTTACCCAGCAGCGACAGCCGTTCTCCCCTGCGGACAGTCAGGGTGACATCATTCAAGGCGGGGACGGCGTGTAGGTCTCGTCCCCGATAATGGAAGGACACGTTTCTTAGCAGCCAGCGCATAGACAGAGCAAAGCAGCAGCGTCGTCATCCGAGAACAAAAAAAGACCGGCCCGCGGCCGGCCAAAACCTGAATTTTCACCTCGGCACAACTACCCGACATCCAGATTCCGCGCCGCACGCGCCTCATCGACCTTGCGGATCGGCGTCGTGTGGGGAGCAGCGTTGACCAGACCGGGATTCGTCTCCACCTCATGCGCGATCTGTAGCAAGACATCCGCGTAGGCGTCGAGCCGCTCCTTGCTCTCAGTCTCCGTGGGTTCAATCATCAACGCCTCATGGACGATCAGCGGAAAGTACACCGTCGGCGGATGGACACCGAAATCGAGGATCCTCTTGGCAATCTGTCCCGCCCGCACTCCCTGCTTCTTTTGCCGGTCGGCCGAAGCGACGAATTCGTGCATGCACGGTCCTGCGTAGGGTATGTCGTATGCGTCTCTGATCCGGGCCTTCAGGTAATTGGCATTCAGAATCGCATCCATAGCCACCTGCTTCAGACCGAGGGCACCGAGTGAACGGATATAAGTGTAGGCACGGACCAGCACGCCGAAGTTCCCGTAGAAGGGATGGACTGATCCAACCGACAGCGGGTCCGGCGCACGGCGCGAGAAGACGGGAGCATCATCGTCTCCGGTACGCACAATGGCTGCTCCCGGCAGAAAGGCGGTCAGGGCCTTCCGGGCGCCGACAGCGGCCGCTCCCGGCCCTCCTCCGCCATGCGGAGTGGAAAATGTCTTGTGCAAGTTCAGATGGAGGATGTCAAACCCCATGTCGGCGGCCCGTGCCAGCCCCAGAAGAGCGTTAGTGTTGGCGCCGTCGTTGTAGACCAGCCCCCCCTTGGCGTGAACCATCGCGGCAATTCGGGCAATGTCCCTCTCGAACAAACCCAGTGTGTTGGGGTTGGTCAGCATGATACAGGCGACAGATTCGTCCAAGACAGCCGCCAGAGCCTCGAGATCCACCAGCCCATCGGCATTGGACTTGATGGTCACCGGCTCGAAGCCCACCAACGCGCCAGACGCCGGATTGGTTCCATGGGAGGAGTCGGGAATGATGACACGGTGGCGGTTTTCTCCGCGCTGGCGATGATACGCGCGCGCAATCAGCAACCCGACCATCTCACCCTGCGCCCCGGCGGATGGTTGCAAACGGACTTCATCCATACCCGTGATGTCGGCCAGATCGCGGGCCAGCTCCCACATCAGCCGCAGTGCCCCCTGACAGTCACTGTCGGGAGTCTCCGGATGCAGACGCGCAAAACCGGGCAGAGTGACCGCGCGCTCGTTGATCTTGGGGTTGTACTTCATCGTGCATGACCCCAAAGGGTACGTGTCTTGATCGATGTGGTGGTTCATTGTCGATAGGCGGGTGTAATGCCGTACGAGTTCCGGTTCAGAAACCTCCGGCCACTCCAGCGGTGATTCACGGATGAATTCCTGTGGAATCAGAGAGACCGGGTCCTCTACGGCCACCCCGGAAGGCGGCGGCATCACGCCGACTGTACCGGGATGCGAAAGTTCAAAAATGGTCGTGCCCAGCTTAGGTGCCATGATCGTGTCTCTGCCCGAGTTTGTTCAGGATTGTCCCTTGACTCAAGCCGGGAAGCGGAAGCGTTTGCGACTCCCCCGGCCGCCTCAGGACGAACTGTCCCTTGGATTCTCCAATGTCTTGATCTGCTCTTTGACCCAATCCGCCTGCGATGAGGAAGGAAAGTCCTTTAGAAAGCCACGATACGCCTTCAGCGCCCCCTCTGTGTCTCCCGCCTTAGACAACAGCCAGGGGATGTAGGTTTCCGCATCTTCCCTCAGTTCTGAGTCGGGATACTGCTTGATGAGCTTACGGAAAGTCTCTGCCGCCTTGTACCAACTCCTGTCCTTCCGGTGCAGGATCGCCAGATCGAAAAGAGCGTTGTCAGCCGCGCCGGAACCATTCTTGGGATCAAAGTTCAGGACCTGCGTGAAGTAGCCCCGCGCCTTTTCGAATTCGCCCTTGCCCACATACTTCTCTCCAACCGCGAGCAGCAGCTTGGTATCCTGTGATTTCTCCTTCAGCGATTTCTCCAGCGCCGCCAGCGTCCCGACCCCATCGAGGTAATCCTCAACAGTCTTTACGAACTGACCCGGTGGATTGTACCCCAGCAAACGGTCGATCTCGTGCCCCGACTTGTCCATCACAATGACCGTCGGGTACCCGTTCACACCATAGCGGCCCGCAATCGCCGTGTCGATCTCCGCGTTGATCTTGGCAAACACGAATCGCCGCCCAAACGCAATGACGCGCGGGTCGGTGAAGGTCGATTCATCCTGAACCTTGCACCACTTGCACCAGTCTGTGTAGAAGTCGGACAACACATAGAGGTTCGAGTCCGTGGCAATCTTAACCGCTTCGTCCAAGCTGCTGTACCAGGTGATGGCCGTGTCCGGTGGCGTCTTGTTCGAGGAATCTCCGCCGCGAGCGTTCGTGGCGCAGATCAGGGAATATGACACCAGAAGCAGGAGATGGATCGTTCGCGTCTTCATCGGGCTGTGGATATCATTACCGTCGACCTACCACGTTCGAAGTTCTCTGATCATGGGGCAGACCGTCCGCCATCGCATCACGCAGGCGATCCACATACAGATCAAGCATCTCGGGAGCGTGCTTCTCGGTGACACAGACAAGGAATCTCCGATCAAATCCAGGGATACGGCCTCCCAGTTCAACCCCCCCCAGAATGCCTTCGTGGCGCAGCTTGTCGAGGATCACGCGCGCACCGACCGGCGCTTCGACCACAAACTCGTTGAAGAAGGGCGCTTCGATCGGCAGTGAGTATCCCTTGAGGCGCGCAATTCTCCCCGCGAGATAATGCGCCCGCTCCATACATGTCCGGGCCAGTCGTGTCATTCCCTGCTTCCCGAGAAGAGACATATAGATGGCCGCCCGTGTCGCCAGAAGCGCCTGGGCGGTGCAGATGTTGGAAGTGGCCTTCTCCCGTCTGATGTGCTGCTCCCGCGTTTGCAACGTCATCACGTAGGCAACCTGACCCATCGCATCCACCGTCCTGCCAATCAGACGTCCGGGGAGACGCCGAACAAACTCCTTCTTCGCGGCAAAGAGCCCGAGAAGAGGCCCACCAAACAGCGGCGGATTGCCCAGACATTGCCCTTCGCCAACGGCCAGATCAGCGCCACATTCACCGGGTGGCTTCAACAGACCGAGGGATGTGGCATAGAACACGGCAACCAGCAACGCACCGCGCGCATGCGCAATGGACGCGCCCTGATCCCAACGCTCCAACGAACCAAAGTAATTCGGCGAGGGCATGATGACAGCCGCCGTCTCATCGGTGACCAGAGACGCCAGCTTCGCAAAGTCTGTCCGCCCGTCACGGCCAGTGGCCGTGCTGATCTTGGCGTCCTGCGCCGTGAGATATGTCTCGACAACGCTTCGGTAACGCGGATTCAGCGTTCCCGCCAAAACCAGGCCTTTCCGCCCGGTATGAACCATCGCCAGCAACGCCGCTTCGGCTGTCGCGGAACCGCCATCATACACCGACGCTTGGGCTACATCCATCCCGGTAAGCCGGCGAATCAGGGACTGGAATTCGTAGGTGGCCTGCAATGTCCCTTGCGCGACCTCCGGCTGGTAGGGCGTGTATGCTGTATAGAACTCAGAGCGCGACGACAGAGAATCGACGGCAGCAGGGATGTGATGGTCGTAGATTCCGCCGCCAAGAAACGACATCACACTGGGAGGGACAGCGTTCTGAAAAGACAGCGATTCCAACAGGGCGTCGGTCTCCACTTGCGACTGACCCTGGCCCGGTAAGCGCAGAAGCTGCTTTTGTCTGACCTCCACGGGAATGGCCCGCAGAAGATCTTCGAAGCGCTGGACGCCGATGGTATCCAGCATTTCGCGACGGGATTGCTCCGTATGTGACGTGTATTCCATGGTTGATAACCTGCGCGAAGTTTACGTGCGGTGTTCAGGCGCCAATCATTTCGCCATATTCCGTGGCGCTAAGAAGACCGTCGATTTCCTTCGGGTTGCTCATCCGGATCTTGATCATCCATCCGGCCCCGTAACAGTCACTGTTGACCAATACAGCATTTTCCGCCAGTTGGGTATTCACGGCCACCACTTCACCAGAGACGGGGGCATACAATTCCGCCACGGTCTTGACCGCCTCAATGGTGCCAAATGGCGATCCCGCCGTCACTTTGGCGCCTTTGGCTGGAAGCTCCACAAACACAATGTCACCCAGTTCGTTCTGGGCAAAATCGGTGACGCCGACAGCCGCTTCCTGTCCCTCGACACCCAGCCACTCGTGGTCCTTCGTGTACTTCAGATTCTCCTTGATCACAGTTCCCTCCCGTCGGTACACAAAATACCGTCCGACACAGTCCGTTGCAAGTAAATGGCCGCAGACTTTGACATTTCAGTGATGAATGGGATCAGACAGGGGCTGGGACAGTATCCGGGGGGGCAGCAGGTTGCGACAATGGCGGTTCACCGCTTGACGCGAACATCCGGTCAACAAAGTTTGTATCGTACCGGCCTGTGCGGAATTCTTCCGTCTGCATAACCTTGCGGAAGAAAGGAATCGTTGTATCGACACCCTCGATGATGAATTCATCCAAGGCCCGCAGCATTCGGATCACCGATTCATCCCTGTTCTTGCCATGAACAATCAACTTCGCGAGCAGGGAATCATAAAACGGAGGGATGACGTACCTGGCATAGGCGTGGGTATCGACACGTATTCCGTGCCCACCCGGCACATGGAACGTGTCGATTTGCCCCGGGCAGGGGCGGAAGCCCAATTCGGCATTTTCCGCGTTGACCCGCACTTCCAGAGTATGCCCCGAGAATTTCACTTCTGACTGGCGCACACTCAGATGTTCGCCGGCGGCGATGAGAATCTGCTCCTTGACCAGGTCGATGTCGGTCTGTTCTTCAGTCACCGGATGCTCCACTTGGATACGTGTGTTCATCTCCATGAAGTAGAAACTGCCGTCCTGGTCGAGGAGAAATTCGACGGTGCCGGCCGAGGTGTAGTGCACGGCCTCACATCCCGCAATCGCGGCGGCCCCCATTTTTTGGCGGATCTCCTCGGTAATCGCCGGAGACGGAGATTCCTCAATCAGTTTCTGATGCCGCCTCTGAATGCTGCAGTCGCGCTCCCCAAGGTGGATGATATGACCGGCGGAATCACCCAGAACTTGAATCTCCACATGGTGAGGACTCTCCAGACATTTTTCCAGGTAAACAGCAGAATTCCCAAAAGCCGCTTGCGCCTCGGCCTGGGCAGCCACGACTTGATGCTCCAGCTCCGCGGGTTCACGGCAAACACGCATTCCCCGTCCGCCGCCGCCACCGGCCGCCTTGATCATCACGGGATATCCAATCTCGTCCGCCGCTCTCCGGGCCGCATCCAAGTCGAGAACAGGTCCACTGGAGCCAGGTATCACCGGCACCCCGGCCGCACTCATCATGTGACGCGCCGATGCCTTATCCCCCATCTGACGAATAACCTCAGCGGACGGCCCGATGAACGTCAACCCGCATTCGGTGCAGATGCCGGCAAAATCCGCGTTCTCCGCCAAAAAACCGTATCCCGGATGAATCGCGTCCGCGCCGGTCACCTCAGCCGCCGCAATAATCCGCTTCGGATCGAGATACGACTGGCTGGGCGGCGCCGGGCCAATGCAAACATCCTCATCAGCAAAGCGCACATGCAGGGAAGCACGATCCGGCTCGGAGTAGACCGCTACGGTGGAGATACCCAGTTCGCGGCAGGCACGGATGATGCGCAGCGCGATCTCTCCACGGTTGGCGATGAGTATCTTCTTGAACATACTGGACACGACGCCATGCAGCCCGCCGGCGGCGGCGGATCAATGGCGGCTGCCCGGCAAGAAAAGGCATCCCGCCCTCTCGAACAACCCAATTCGGCCCGCATCCCTTCCCGGAAGGGGCAAAGTCAATGGCCGCGCATGACGCACGGTCATCTTCGGCACTGACACCGTGATGCGCCATCAAAGATTGACGGCTGGCGGCTCAGTACCGCTCCTCGTCATCACCATCCTCGTATTCAAGTTCCGATTCCTCGTCGTCTTCCTCGACGATCTCGACTTCATGCTCGTCGGCACACGTCTTCGAGCAGTAGACATGCTTCTTGCGCCGGTAGGGCGCTCCGTCGATCTCCTCTCCGCAGAACTCGCAGAAACGCATCGCTAAATCCTCGACGGCTCCGCACAGGAGAGCGGAGCAGGTTGGCCCCCCATGCAAGCGGGGCGGTGGCAGTATTCAGTTGACGACAAAATCCAATTGGCTCCGCTCTGGACTGTGGAGTGAAATCGTGACAGATCATTGCCGGTCAGCATCCATAGGAATCGCCGCGTCAGGAGCATCGGTGGATTCGAACCCGGCCCCTGCTTGACCTTCCACCAGTCCAAGGTCAGTCACACGCTCGCGCAGTTTCCTCTTTGCTTCCATCGTCACCAGCTCCAGACCTGCAGGACCCGCTGACAGCGCACGCCTTTGCCCTCTTGGGGCCGCCACAAATATCCTGCTGCAATGCCTATGTCAACAAAAAAACGCCGCACACCGCCCGCTTCGTGCGAAAGACAGATCCCTTGTTTTGAACGAGTCTGAGACTCTCCAGCCCTTCGTGGAGCGTTGAAAAAACCGTCCCGGAGGGGGAGCTTCGTACCAGCGGATGCCAACGGCACAACATTGGAGCCACCGAAAGCCACAGACCTGATTCGGACCGGCAGAAACCTTGCCGGCGTTGTTGACCATCGGTCAGGCGGTCGTCTTCTTCGATGCCGTAGCCGGTGTCTGCTGATACTCTGACCACCCACGATCGGCCGCACCCGTGATTCCCTTGACACGCAGGTCGAAGTCGTCCGGATTTGACGCCTGCAACATCGCCATCTCGTACGAAATCACATTCTGGCGGTACCAGCGCATGATCGACTGATCGAACGTCTGCATGCCGTAGTTGACGCCGCCGCCTTCGATCAAGTCATAGATCGAGGAGGTCTTCTCTGGATCGAGGATGGCGTCGCGAATAGCAGCAGTCCCGATCATGACCTCGACGGCCGGAACACGCCCAGGTCCATCAGAACGTGGCAGCAGCCGTTGCGAGATCACCGCTGAGAGAGTCCCCGACAGCAGGAGACGAATTTGCTGATGCTGGTGCGGGGGAAAGAAAGAGATGATGCGTGAGATTGTTTCGATAGCGTTGAGGGTATGCAGTGTGGTCAGCACGAGGTGGCCGGTATCCGCCGCCGTCAGCGCGATCATCATCGTTTCCAGATCGCGCACTTCGCCAATCAGGATGACATCCGGGTCCTGGCGAAACGCGTGACGCAACGCGGTCGTAAACGACTCCGTGTCTCCGCCCACTTCGCGTTGGGCGATGATGCTCATTCGATCTTTGTGAATGTATTCGATCGGGTCTTCGACGGTCACGATGTTTTCTGCCCGTGTGCGGTTGATCTCCTCAATCATCGCCGCCAACGTGGTCGATTTCCCCGAACCTGTTGTCCCGGTGACGATGATCAAGCCGCGGCGCTGCTGGCAGAGTTTCTTCACAACCTCGGGCAGACTCAATTCCGAAAAGGAGGGCACAACGGTGCTGACGGCACGGATGGCGAGTCCTACGGTCCCGCGCTGCCGGTAGATGTTAACACGGAATCGCCCCATTTTGGCCACGCCGAGCGCGAGGTCCATCTCGTTGCGTGCCTCGAAACGACGTCTCTGGTCTTCGGTCAGGATTTGGTTCAGCGTTTCATTGAGTATTTCTGCCGTCGGGGCCTCGGTATCGACCGGGGCTAAACGTCCATCGATGCGCAATGTGGGTTGCACACCCACCCGCAGGTGCAAGTCCGAAGCCTGTCGGGCGACCATTTCTGCCAGCAATTCTTTCAGCGCCATCTGTTGATTCTCCGTCTCAGCAGGTTGTGTGAACCTCATGAGTGCGCCGCGCGAATCGCGGCGCTGGGGCTCTCCTTAGCGCTATCGGCATTTCAGGCAGGCAAGTGAACTTCTCGGGCGGGAAAGGCGTGGCCACCAAGGCCAGGATCCGGTCCGGAACGTTCGCGGAAATCAAGAAGGGCCGCACGAGCGGCCCTTTTGCAATCTGTAAGACGTGGCACCGAGTAGCAACTAACGTGCAGGATCGAGCAGAAACAGGGCTTGGCCAAATTCGATCGGATGGGCGTCTTCGACAAGGATCTTGACGATCGTCCCACCCCGTTCGGCCTCAATCTCATTCATCAGTTTCATCGCCTCGATGATGCACACCACGTCACCGGGAGCCACAACCTGATTGACCTCGACAAAAGGTTTGGCGCCGGGCGACGGAGCACGGTAGAGCGTACCGACCATCGGCGCCTTGATCTCAACCAGATTCGACGGCGGCGCTTCGATGGGCTGCGGTGGCGGAGCGGCATCGGCAGCCAGCCCAAGCGGGTTGGCCATAGAGGCCACGGGAATCTCCACCAGTTTCGCCGTTGCCCCTCCGGAGGTGCCGTTGTGGTTGTTCGCCCTTTTCGTGATGCGAATTGTCCGGAAGAACCGCCGGATTTCGAGCGATTCGATATCTGAATCCTCGACAAGTTTGATCAACTTACGCAGGGTTTTTTCGTTCATGTCTCCCCCTTCCCGGAGGACAGACGCCGCCCACAAGGGCAAAAACGCCTACAAAACCACGAGATTCCGGTCGGAGCGGGTCAGCACACGGCTGCCGTTGCGGCCGATGACGATGTCGTCCTCGATGCGCACGCCACCCCAGCCCGCATAGTAAATCCCCGGCTCAATCGTGATCACCATTCCGAGCTTGAGCACGGTGGTACTCCTGGCGTTGACCGCCGGTCCCTCGTGCACCGCCAAACCCAGACCATGCCCCAGCCCATGCTCAAATCGTGGTCCATGGCCGGCCCGGTTGATGATCGACCGCGCCACTTTGTCCAATTCAGAGCAGACCACACCGGGACATGCCTTCCTGATCGCACTTTGTTGCGCCCGAAGCACAACATTGTAGACCGACTTCTGGCGGGCCGTCGGCTTGCCGACGACAACCGTCCGGGTGATGTCCGAGACATACCCATCCACGGTTGCCCCGAAGTCAAGAGTGACAAAATCCCCCTTGTTGATGCGCTTCATCGATGCCCGCCCATGAGGAAGCGCCGAACGGGAGCCGGAAGCCACGATGGTCTCGAAAGCAGGCGCTTCGGACCCTCCCATCAGCATCTGGTACTCAAGTTCCGCCGCGATGTCGCGCTCACGCACTCCCGGTTGGATGAGCGGCATGATCTTCAGCAGACTGTCATCGGCAATGCTGGCCGCCTTCTGAATCGCGGCAATCTCCGTGGCGTCTTTGATCTGCATCAGAGGAGACAGCAGATCATCAAACCCCACCCAAAGAGCCTTCGGCAGGACTGTCCGCAACTTCCCGGCCCGTTGTTCACTAATGAGATGCGATTCGTACCCGATCCGCTTGCGCCCGGTCTTGAGGAAGCCAAAACCGGGCAACGAATCGAGCAAATCACCGGAGACCACCGTCACGTTGGCCGTCTTTACTTCGGCCCGGACCTGAGTCCGGTATCGGGGATCAGTGAGGAATTCAGCTCGTTCAATCCCCACCAGCAACAACCCGTTTGAGCCCGTGTATCCCACCAGGTAGCGGATGTGCGACCCATCGAGAATCAGGACATAATCCAGATCCTCTAAGACCATTCGCTTCTTCAGCGCCTTCATGCGAACGGTGCAGTTCCGCTTTTGAACCCCGCTGTCGGCCATAGATAACTCCATACGACAAAACCTCTGGCTTCGTGCTCAAACTCCCCAAATACCCGGCCAGAAGCTCCGTCGGAAGATCAACGAAGACCGGTTGGCGACGACCTGTCAAGCAAAATGTCCGCCAGGCCACCGCGCATAGAACTTAATACATTGTCTTGCAATATGTTATCGTCGCTTCGACGACTTCTCCTGCGGCTCACCCCGGAGCCGCTGAATCAGGACACTGGACGAGTATCCTGGTTTCATACGAAACCGCTTGACCTGCCCCCCCCGAGATTTGACTTCACCGGCACCAACAATCTGACCGGTCCCGTATTCAGACCCTTTTACCAAAATGTGCGGGCGAACGGCTTTAATCAATTCCAGAGGGGTATCTTCGCCAAAGATGCAGATGAAATCGACCGGCTTCAATGCCTTAAGCACCCGGGCGCGATCCCGCTGGTTGTTAATCGGCCGACTGGCGCCTTTCAGACGCCGTACCGATGCGTCTGAGTTCAGACCCACCACCAAGACATCCCCCCAAGACCTCGCCTTTTCCAATAGTTCGACATGACCCCGATGAATAACGTCGAAGACGCCATTCGTGAATACGATACGGACTCCCTCTCGCCGCCACGAGGTCGCGAGGACCTTAAGATTCCGTCTTGAGACCAGTATCTTGTCCATCGGGTCACATTATGGTAAATCATTGCGTGACAATAAAATACAAAACCATAGAGTCACCACTCAAGAGACATGAAAGACTGGCTGGGCGATGGACGCTATGGCGCTCTTGATCGCCTGCACCGTCGTTTGCGCTGTGCCAACCTCCCGGATGACTTGTCCGGCCGCGATGTTGGACGTGTAGGCGGCTTCGAGGATCGTCCCCCCAGATGCCAGACACATGGCCACCGTTGCGATGACCGTGTCACCGGCGCCCGTCACATCAAAAACCTGATCGGCAACCGTCGGGATCAAAGTCAGGCGCTCCGGCGGCTCAAACAACGCCATGCCGCGTGCGCCCAGCGTGATCAAGAGCGATTCGGCTTCGAGACGGCGCATCAGATCAAACCCGACCGAGCGAATCGTGGCGTCATCACGCATCCGTTTGCCGGCCACGAAACCCGCCTCGTGGTGGTTGGGCGTGAGCGTGGTCACGTGACGGTAAGAAAGGAAGTGCGTCTCCTTGGGGTCGACGACCACAAACCGGTCTCGCGCACGTGCCCATTCGATGATCCGGGTCAGCAGACCAGCGGTCACAACTCCCTTGCCATAGTCCGAGATAATCACGCCCGCTGCGTCGGTCATGGCGGTTTGATACGCGTCCCAGACACGGTCGGCCAGCTGGCCATCGATCTCCTCGGTGGTCTCGGTGTCGGCACGAACCACCTGCTGATGATGGGCAACGACACGGGTCTTGACCGTCGTCGGCCTATCGGGTGCGGCCACGATCCCCCGGTCGGGCATTCCCTTTTCTCGAAACAACGCCTTGAGCGCCATTCCCGAGGGGTCCTCGCCGACAACACTCACGGTTTCCGCCCGGCCCCCCAGTGAATGGATGTTGAGGGCCACATTGGCCGCGCCGCCGAGTTTTGTCCCTTTGCGCTCGACCGACACAACCGGGACTGGCGCTTCAGGCGAGATCCGGTCCACGCGACCCCACCAGTACTCATCCAGCATGACATCCCCAAAAACAACGACACGCGCCTCTCCGAAGCGTGCCAGCAACTTCTCGATGCTCAGGTGTAACGATTGGGGCGGGGCATTCATATCGTATGCCGTTGTGACAGATCTGTCATGGGATCATTTTCGTGGTTTCGTTGACTTTCATCTTTCTTATGCGTACTCTGAATTCCTTGGGGCAAGGAGGTTACATCGTGCAACAAGGACCACAGCAATTGAACATTGAAGTCAGAGAGCCCGAATCCGAAGGCATCTACTCGAATCTGGCTCTGATCGTCCATTCTCCACAGGAGTTCGTCATCGATTTTGCCCGCATGACGCCGGGCTCGCCAAAAGCCAAGGTCTATGCGCGCATCATCATGACCCCAGCCCACGCCAAGATGCTGCAGAAGGCGCTCGAAGACAACCTCAAGAAATTCGAAGCGACCTACGGCGCCATCAAATTGCAGGGAACAGACGACAAAAACATCGGCTTCCAGACCCCACGGGCGTGAGGCGGGAGAAACCCGATCTCAGATCCGACCATTGTCGGCCCCTACTGTCCTTCCCGCGCAAACGGGAATCCAGTTCTACCCTTACGTATGGGTTCCCGCGTTCGAACGCACTGAAAAACCCTCGGACGACGGGTCATGAGTGCAGAACCGGGGAGATTGCTTCGGCGCAAGAAGCCGCGCCCCGCAATGACCCACAGGTCAGATTACCCAAAAATCGCGCGTACTCTCGGGGCAACTGGTCAAACAGGATCCAACTGATCCCTATTCCCGCCCCCTGAAAACAAGAGCTGCGACCGCAAGGGGCAATATTCGCAGAGCGCGAACACTCGCGGCGATGGCGCGGGAACTGGATCCCCAAGACGGTCTCGTTGCCTTTTCCTCCGCCTGCGCATTGTCGTGGGGACCCGTCGAAGAAGAAACCATGACGCTACTCGAGGAGGCCTTGGCACTTCCGCGTTCCCCCTCCAGAATCGGAGCGTCTTTCGACCCGCATTTCGAGTCGGGTCTGTCCGCCTGAGAGTATCTGGATTCCGACGGTGGACGACACGTCCGCCCTTCGCGCGGCGCCCTACTCTGAGTCTGTAGGAACCACTCTGGTCACGGCAATGCCCCAATCCAGGGGGTTGTCCGGCGGACTGGCGTTCCAGTCATTGAATGCGTGCGATCCGTCGGTCGTATAGTGCAGGACATACTCGCCCTTGTCCAGCAGAATGGTCTGGTCCACGACCCGGTTCTTTTCGGCGCCGCCGCCGTGCGTGGTTTTACGGTACGTCATTTCCCAGACGACGTCGCTTGTCCGCTCGTTCTCGATCCAGCCATAGTCGGCCATGCCGCCACGTGTTCCCTCGCCGACGGCATGGACCCGGACCCGGGTCGGGGACGAAAGAGAGAACCGCCGCGTCAGATCTTCATCGCTGCCGACGGCGGTGATTTCGGCGAGCATGTCCGGCTGGCGAATCTCCCCCTGATCGATGAGCACGACCGCCAATGACGCCGCAGACTCTTCCGGGGCAGACATCGTCAGCCCATAAGCCTTCTGGTCGTACGGGGGCGCAACATTCCAGCCGCCGCCATAGGAATGAGAACCATCCGATGAATAGTATGCGACGTAGTCCCCCGGCCCCAATGATACTGTCCCGTCGAAGAGGCGATTCTTCTCCGCGCCCCCAGCCGGCTGGGTGTTGGCAGCGGTCATCGACCAGACTTTCGTGGACTTGCCGGCGCGCACGATCCAACCGTAGTCGGCCATGTGACCGCCAAAACGGTCGTACTCGCCAATGGCGTAAATATGCAGGGATATGGGCTGCGACACGCGAAATGCCCCGGAGCGCAGTTCATTGTCGCCCACTCCCGTCAGATTGACAATGATGCGCTCGTCGCGCCGGTCGGCAAACGGCGCGATGCCTGATGTGTCCACCGTGAAGACCTGCAGTCCCCACCCGTCCGGGTCGTGTGGCGGCGCTGCGTTCCAATCGCCATATGTGTGAGAATCATCGGTCACATAATAGGCGACATAGTTCCCCGCCTTCAGCCGGATACGGTTCCGAAAACGCCTGTTCTTGTCAGCGCCGCCAGCCCAGTCCGTGTTCTGCTCTGTCATCTCCCAGATGCGGGCCCGAGTCTGCGCATCGATGATCCATCCTCTGTCCGGCATCTCGCCACCGGAGTACTCGCCGATCGAGTATACGTCTACGGCCATATCGTGCCGGAGACTGAATCCGGCTGTCAGATAAGCGTCATTCTGCGGATGGATCAGCTTGACCGCCGGCTCGGGGATGGGGGCGTCCGAGATGACCTTGACCAGCGATGCATCGCCGGTCAGGGAGACGAAGTACCGGCCCGCGAGTCCCGACTCATCGTCGCGATTCGACGCTCTCCTCTGGACATCGAGCCACCGGCCCAGGGACTTGAGCAGATCAGAGAGATCCTTGGTATGGA
Source organism: Candidatus Zixiibacteriota bacterium (assembly GCA_036170655.1). Classification (GTDB taxonomy): domain Bacteria; phylum Zixibacteria; class MSB-5A5; order WJJR01; family WJJR01; genus JACRMA01. The sequence goes on from JAVHPP010000163.1 coordinate 19,415, forward strand.
AACTGCCATCGAGAAGCGATGGCCGGCCGGCATAGTAATACAGCGCGTACGTCCCCGGCTTGAGGTCCACCTGATCGTCGTACTGGCGCAGCCATCTTGAGTCCTTGGCCCGCCGTGTAAACTCATCATCCATCGACCAGGCCAGATCCCGCGTGCGGGCATCAATGATCCAAGGATAGGCGAACAGGCGGTCGCCGGATGCCCACTCGGCGCCAATCGCCTCGATGTGAATTGGCGTCTCGCGGTTCACCGTGAAGATCACTGACTTGAGATCACCCGGCTCGAGGCTGTCAATCTTGATGGTTGTTTCCGAGCCAAGGGCCGAGCTGACTGAGGCAACAAGCCCCAAAAAGCAGAGTGTTTGTGCGATCTTGGCGGCAACTCCTGACATCCGGCATCAACCTCGTGGCTGCCCTGTCAACTCACAGCACAGTCAATGGAACTCATTGACGCCCGTGCACATGACACGAGCCTGACTCAACATACGGAATAACCCGGGTGAAGTTTCAAGTAGGTGCCACCGCCGGTAGGGCCTGAGCGAAGAGGACGTCACTCCCTGTCGCGCAAAGTAACATGAAATACCGAACATTAGTCACAGACGACGCACCGGAACAGCAACCCCGGTCAGAAATCAGTCTGGCCGGTGAATCGAAATGACCCAAGGTGCATGGCCGGCGTCGCGATGCAACCCAACGAGTCCCACCAGGCATTGATCAACTGCCGCTCGGCCGAGAGCGCCTTGACTGATGCAAACGCCCGCAGGATGCTATCGGTGAACCGCAGGTTCTTCACTCCGCCGCGAAGGCGGCCGTTCTTGATTCGCATCAGGCCATCGCGCGTCATCCCCGTCAGCACGGCATGAGGCGTGTCGATGAATCCATTGATGTAGTGGAAACGGGTGACCAGAAGCCCGTTCTCGACGCTCTTGATCATCTCGGGAAGCGACGACTGCCCGCTTTGTACAAACAGGTTGAGAGCCAAGCCGCCTTCGCCTGATGCGTCCGGTGTCAGCGAGTTGCCGGTCGAAACACGACCGTCACGGGATGCCGTAAGAGAATCATAGACCACACCTTTAGCCACGCCTTGAGTGATCAGTTCGACCTTGCGCTTGGGAACACCTTCGAAATCAAACGGGATCGCGATGGCGGAGGAATCGGTCCCGTCATCGTAAATCGTGACCGACTCGCCGGTGATCTTTTCCCCCAGATGCCCGGACATGAATGATGTGTTCTCCTGGAATGGCTTTGAGCCGAAGCCAATATAGTTGACCCACTCCAGCAGCGCACCGACCGCGGGCGGCTCCAAGATGACTTCGTACTCTCCCGGCGGGATCTCGGCGGGATTCGCGCAGCGCAACGCCTTATCGACGGCAGTCGCAGCGACTGCTCGAAAATCAATATCATCGATGTTGCGCGCGAGCCCCTCGGCATAACCCGAAGAGTTCGCCGCCATAGCGATGACATTGACGGCCGTCGTCGAGATCCGCTGATAGGCTTTCACCCCCAGCGTATTCACGACCGCCAGTTCTCCTGATCCGCTTGATAGGGAGCCGGCCACCGTGCAATTCTTCTTCGCCGCCCGTGCAATGATGGATTTGACCTTGAGCGCACGCTGGCGCGGCGTGAACCGGGCCGTACCTTCGAAAAATGTCTTGATCGCAAGATAGTCGGACGGTTGTGGCAGCGACACGAAGTGCGGATGATCCTTCTGGGCTTTGGCGATCCTGGCCGCGGTGCGATACGCACGTTTCAGGTCACCGGTCGTGAACGAGTTGGTCGCCGCCACGCCGATCTTCTTGCCGATAATCACGCGGAAGTAGACCTTGCTTTGCGTTTCCGCGACGTTCTGATGGATGGCTGAATTGGCGAATCGTGTCAGTCCCGATTCGGAACCGATGAAGACACCCTCCGCCTGATCGCCGAGTTTCAAGTCGAGCGCCGCCAAGAGCGCGCTGTGGATGCGATCGGAACCGATCATTGGCTCACCCCCACCATGACGTTGCGAAACCGCGCCGGTGACGCGCCATGAGCAACACGCGCTGTCTGCATGGGCTCGCCCTTGCCGCAATTCGGCACGCCCCAGATATGCCAGTGGTCGCGATTGCAGATCGCATCACACGAATTCCAGAACTCCGGCGTGATGCCTGTGTAAACCGGATTCTTGTAGATCTGTGTCTTCTTTCCGCCACGAATCTCCCACGCCGCTTCGAGACCGAACTGGAAATTGAGCCGTTGATCGTCGATCGACCACGACTTGTTCGTGTCGAGAAATAACGCCCCGTCTGAATCGGCCAGCAGATCATCGAGCGACACGATTCCCGGCTCCAGATTGATATTGGTCATGCGAATGAGAGGCAGACGGTTCCATCCGTCGGCTCGCATGGTCCCGTTCGACGTCTGGCCGAGAAGCGGCGCCGTCTCGCGCGAGGTCAGGTATCCCACAAAGACACCCTCGTGAACCAGATCGAACCGCTGCGCGCGCACCCCTTCGTCATCATAGCCAAACGATCCCAAACCACCGGGGACCGTGGCATCGGCAACGATATTGACGAGTTTGGAACCATAACGAAGCTTGCCGCGCTTTTCCAGCGTCAGGAAACTGCCGCCGGCCAGCGAGATTTCGGTTCCCAGCACACGATCAAGTTCCGTTGGATGACCGCAGGATTCGTGCACTTGCAGCGCCATCTGCGATGAACCGATGATAATCGTGCGGGGCCCGGAAGGGCACACCGGCGCGGTCAGCAGCGCAACGGCCTCTTCCCGCACCCGTTCCGCGTGCGCGCGCAAATCCATGCGCCCGATGATCTCATATCCACCGGTCCCAAAATCGCCGCGATGCGAATTCGGATAAGAGCGCCGTTGCACTTCGCCGGCATCGCACGCGGTGGCCGTATAGCCGGCGCCGCTCTCGGTGAGCGTCTGCTCGATTTCCGCTCCCTCCGTCGAAACGAAGATCTTGTCCGTCAGAAAAAAGTCCATCGACGCCTCCGCCACATGGATCTTCGGATTCTGACTGAGGATCTCGTTAACTCCCAGCAGGAGCTCCAGCTTGCGGGGCAAAGAAACCTTGAACGGATCAATCTCAACGGCGGTCACGTAGCGGCCGGCCACAGGCTCGACGGCGGCAAGCGTCACGTCGGCGCGCTTGGTCAGGGCGCTGGCTCGGGCAATCTGAATGGCCCGATTGGCAACTCTTTTCATCTCACCACGGGTGCAGATTGCCGACGAAGCAAAACCCCAAGCGCCATCGACCAGCACCCGGACACCAAACCCCTGATCAACATCATGCGCCAGCGTGTCCACGGTCTGGTTCGTAACCTTGATGTTCTCCGTAGTGGTGCACACGTAACGGATGTCACCGTACGCAGCTCCCTTCGACTTCAGGTAGTCAGCAGTGGCCTTCAACTTGTCCTTCATAGTCCTCCTCGCACGATGTGCCATGGCGACCGTGGCGACAACAACATACCCCCAGCCATTGAGTGGAGTCAATACCGTCCCGAGCGATGGGGCGGCTCAATATCAGGCACGGCGGGCCGTGCCGCGGCGAGGGTCGCTGTCCGCGAGGCATCCTGACAACTGCGGCCGCGCAGCCATGCGCCAATCCACACTCCGGCGAACGTATCGCCCGCGCCGGTCGGGTCAGCATCACTGTCCAATGTTCGCGACGGCCAGTGAGACAGATCCCAACCAGCATCTGTACGGACCAAACAGAAAGACCCACAGGGACCCAACGTCACGAGCAGACATTGACAACGAAGCGGCGTCAAAACCTTCTTTGCCCATGCGTAGATGGCATCGCGGCCGGGCGTGCACCGCGAAAGCGTGGCAAACTCGGCCTCATTCATCTGGAGGATATCAGCACAAGCCACTGTCTCGCGCCAGCGGGCAGGACGCTGGGGAAACCGGGTCCCGTCGCGGCGGCGTCCCAGAAGATAACTATGGATATCCATGTAAATGACCCCGTGGTGACTCCGCCGCAAACGCTGCAACGTGGCCGCGTTCACATCGTTGCCCGAAATGAAATTCATCACAATCAACTGTGACGCCAACGCGGGGCGAAGTGTGTCAAAGGGGAGAGACGGCACACGACGCAGGAGCTTTTCCTCGCGGGAATCACGATCTACATAGCGAAGCCGACAGAGATTTCCCGGCCGCGACAATTCGACAAGACCGAGAGGATTGACTTGGGATAAACGTCCCAGCCATAGCCGCACAACGGCGGCGGCATCACACCCCAGACATGCGATGGGAACGAGGGTGGTGCGCGACGGAACAGAAGCAGTCAAGGCCGCGATGTTGTAGAGAATGCCGCCCCAGCCATACCGCATGCGGCCATCAAGACCGCGTACTTCATCCCGATTGACAGAGCCAATGACCGCAACGGTGATGCCGCCGGAAAATCGCAGTCCCCGACACGAACGGACGATCGCACCTGGATTAACCAGAGACATCAGGCGGACCTGGAGGACTTGGCAGCCATGCGGGAGATGTGTGACCAGACATCGTCAACGCTGACCCCGGTCAGGCACTCCAGAGGCTTGTCCCGTCGCCAGCAGGAGTTACGGAAACAGGGCGAACAAAAGACCGGCCGGCGCACGGTGACCGCGAGCGTGGTAAAGGGCGCCACCTCGGCAGGATCACCTGGCCCCGCGATGACCACCGTGGGAGTGCCAACGGCCGCGGCGAGATGAGCGAGACCGGAATCATTCCCGAGAAGAGCGTCGGCGCGGCGCATGATTTCGGCGGTGAGAACCAAGTCACCGGCGCCAGCCAAGTTTCGCGTGCCCGGGTGACCAACTTGATCCATGATCTCACGACAACGTCCTTGTTCCACGTCCGCCCCCACGAGGACAACAGTCCCCTTAAAGGTGTCAATCCACCGTCGTGCGATCTCGGCGAATCGCGCCGCGTCCCACATCTTGTTCGGTTGAGCCGCGCCGGGCGCTATGGCAAGGACGGGTGACGTCAGGCAGTTGACGACCGGCGACAAGAGCATGTCAAGTTGCGCACACGCCTCTGCTGCCGGTCGAAAAACCAGATCACGCAGCAGGACCGCCTCGGGCCAGAGCAACCGGAGGAGCTCCAGGTATCCCTCCGTCCGATGCGGACGATGTCCATTCTTTCCGTAGGGCAGCGCGCCGGTCAAAAACATGCGGCGCCCGTCTGCCGCATGCCCGACGCGCCGGGGAATGCGTGCCAGCCATAGCATCGCCGCTGATCCGAACGAGACAGGAAGACAGAAGGCAACATCGAACCCGTAGGCACGAAGACCGGCGGCGTTTCTCCACACAAAAGACAGGCCATGTCGTCCGTAGGCTTCGTCCAGTTCGAAGACTTTATCGATCTCAGGAACACATCGATAAAGCGGTGCCAAGAGCGGCCGGCAGAGACAGGTGATGGACGCCGTCGGCGCATTTTTTCGCAACGACACGAAAAATGGCAGGGCCATGACCGCGTCGCCAACCCAATTCGGGGCGCGCACCAAGATTGAATCCGTGGACGGGTCATACCTCAGGGGACATCCCTCCACCGGCGATGCGTCCACAACCATTGCCCCGGGACACGACGGATATGTACTTCCAGCCGACGCGCGATTTCCTGTGTAATCGACCGCACGGCTTCTTCAGAATCATCGGTCGCGGGAAATTCGATTGGGGCTTCAATGACCGCCCGGAATCTCCCATGCTCCAATCGTTCCAGAACACCGGTGATCAGAGGGCATCCAAACTTCAACGCTAAGGCGGCCGGGCCGCGCGGGGTCGATGCCGGACGACCGAGGAAATCGATCACGACACCATCCGCGCCAGCATATTGATCCGCCAGAATCGCCACAAAACGCTTGCGCTGCAGCGCACTGATAATTGCTCTGGTGGCCGTCTGAGTGTGGATGATGCCGACGCCCATTTTGGCACGACAACGATTGTACATGGCATCGACCAACGGATTGCGCACGGGCTTGACAACGAAATCCACGGGATATCCCAGAGAGCGCGCACAGGCCCCAAAAATCTCCCAATTGCCGAAGTGGCCCGACACGAGAACCGCGCCCCGTCCCTGCTCACTGGCCCATTGCAGCCATTCGGCGCCGTTGATCTCGATGCGCTCCAGAAATTTGGATTGGACCGTGCGCCCCAGTCGAAGGATTTCGAACGCCGTCCGTCCCATATTCACGAATGTCTCTTGCGCGATGCAACTTGCGTCCCGTTCACTGAGCAACGCCACGTGCGATCGCCGGATATTGTCGATGGCGATTGTCCGGCGCTTGCGCCAGATAAAGTATATGAGCCTTCCGGTCAGAGCGCCGGCGGCTTGCGACGCACGCTCCGGCAGGACATTGGCGATCAGCTTGACAACGGCAAGTATGCCGTACTCAATCCGGTAACGGAACTTGCGCATCTTTGAGGCGGGAACCAGGTCAGTTGTCATCGGCAGGGGGAGCGCGCGAGTCTGGCGGCCGGTTGAAAGGCGAGTAGAGTACATCCTCGATTTGTTCCTGACGATTCCAGTCGGCCATCTTCAACGCCGCACGACGTCGCTTCAGGAGATAGAACACCAGAAAAATCAGGACAAGCAGAATCCAGAGCAGGACCGTGTCGCCAAGAAAGGATGCCCAAGTGTATTGATCCTCCAAGTGCTTCTGGAATTCCTTCTGGAATGTCGCGTAATCGGCTCCCGTTGCTGATTTGAAGCCATCATCCCACGACCCGCCCCCGCGCAGGCCGCGCCCAAGAAGCATGAACCCATCCCATCCGTACATCTTGAGAAAGTACCCCATGGCCAGGTACGATTCGGCATAGGCCAGACGGGCGCGCGCGTCACGAAACGAATTTACCCCGTCAATGTCCGCCAGCGGGATGGTGCGATCCGAAAAGACAGCCCGTGACACAATCCAGTCATCACCGTATCTCCACTCGTGCGCAAACTGTTGTGCGTACCCCTCATTCATCCAGCGCGGAGGACGGTGCGAGCCAACTACTGTGGCGAAATGAAGATGCGCCAGTTCGTGGCGTAGCACCTCGGGCAATTGCTGAGCCGACGGGTAATCCCGGGGAGAACGCACGACAATGAGATGCTCCTCGTCCATGGCGCAGGCAACTCCCCAATCAGGGAATTTGCCGCCAACGATGGAATCAAACGCGAGGGCGCCAGACGCATAGATGACGCGCACGGTGTCGCGCAGCCAGACGCCGCTGGCCGACGCCATGTCGTGGAAGGCTTTGTTCAGGATTTCGCCGGTCTGACTTACCAGCGTGGGATCGGCGCCTGTGACCACAACAGCGAAGTGGGAATCGTAAGGACGGTCAAGCGCACGCGCACCGGCGACAAGCACGGCCAGTGCAGCGACAAGGATGACAGCGCAGGCGCCCTTCGTTGCCCCTCGATGGGCTGTTGTCGGCCTCACAGTTTCTTCTTACGGAACAGATCCTTCAGGAGATCATCAACGTTGGGACCGCTTCCGCTGGTGTCGTCTTTCGGCGTCAGCAGATTCTCGATGAACGCGCGTCCGACATCTTTGACATCGAGTGTGATCTCCGGACTGGCGAGTGGCCCGCTAAGCCCCAATCGCAGTTGAGCTCCTTTGATGAGACTCGACAGACGTGAAGAACGACCCGGGGCCGGGGTGATACCAACCACATAGTCCAGTGTTTGGTCAAACCCAAAGCTCCCCATGGCCGACCAGCGGGCGTCGTCCGTCGTGAACCGCAGCGTGTCAGTCACGATGTGGCCATTGATCACTTTGAACGATGCCAACAGATCCCGGAAAGGACGGGGCTGGTCCAATCCCTTCACCCCCAGTCTGTCGCCGATCTGCGTCAGAAGAGGAGCCGTCTCCAGACGCCCGGAATGGACCGAGGCTCTTCCTGAACCAACCAGCGAGGGCAGAATCTGTGAATGGTCCCATCCGCTGCCAGTGAACTGTCCGGAGAATTGCAGCTCTCCATAAATCCCGTCGGCCCACCCCAGAAAGCGCGTGACGAAATCATTGGCCTGCACAGAATCGGCGTTCACCTGGGCCGCAAAAATCGGATCAGTCCAGTTATTGACGTCCCAGCGGAACATACCGTGGGCACGTCCGCCATAGATTCCGGCCGTGGCTGGCTCGAAAGAAAGAACATTCTCACGGAGCGTGAATGGCGATCGAAACTCGGTAAACGGAAGACGGGAATAGACCAGCGTATCACAAGCCAACTGCCCTTCGACGGAAATGACGGGAAAGGGCACGGGCGAAGCCGTCGCCCCGCCACCGACGGCAGGCGCTTTCGACGTCTCCCCAATGAGTTCGTCGAGATTCAGCATGGGGCAGTTAATTTCAACCCGCGCACGCGGGACATCCAGCGTCCTGAATGATCCCAGAGCAGACGGCACCAGTCCAGCGACCGTGCCGGTGACATGTCCGGACGATAATCCCGAATGCCAC
>JAVHPP010000164.1:0-27716 GCA_036170655.1 Candidatus Zixiibacteriota bacterium
GGCTGCGTAACACAGGCGAGGGCGACTGCGCCACACTTTTTGCATGTGCCACATTTTGCATACGCGGCATTTCGCAGGATCAGTTGCTGGTTGAGAAACCTGTAGCACAGCCCCTTGTGGGCGCCATGGGATTCCACTGTTACACCGAGAAGTCTATACCGGCCACCGGCCGTCAACGAGCGGAGATCGCTGCCACGCCACCGAAGGAGAAGGATCAGCCGCTGTGCGGTTCGAGGCGGTGGCGTGGAGGACGCGCGGCACCGGAGCGGACGAGACGATACCCCTCGCGGATCAACCCGGAGGCGACATAAAGCAGGACGATCGGGAAGAACGTCTTGGACAAATCGATCAGGACCGCGATGCCCGATAGAAGGAGATACAGAAACTTCAGGCGATCTTTCGGGCTGCGCCAGGATGTCGGTTTGTTCTCATAAGGTATGGATGAGACCATGAGGGCCGAGCTGACGATCATCAGGATGATGAGAAAGCGCGCCATGCGCATTTCACCCCAAATGTCATAGGTGAACATAGTATATGAAACCAGGAGTGAGGCAGCGGCGGGAATGGGAAGCCCCTCGAAGGTCGTTTTGCCAATCGGTCGCGCGGAGAGATTGTAGCGTGCCAGGCGGAACGCGCCGCACATCACGAATACGAAACCGAGAACCCAGCCCCATTTCCCCATCGTTTTCAGTTTGAATGTGTAGATCAGGATCGATGGGGCGACACCAAATGTCACCAGATCGGCCAGGGAATCCAGCTCCACGCCGAACTTCGTCGCCGCGTTGGAAACACGGGCAACAAAACCGTCCAAACCATCGAGGAAGAATCCCAGGAGCACAAATCGGCAGGCGTGAACCGGCTCACCATCAAGCGTCGCCACGATCGACAGGAACCCGCAAAACAGGTTCCCCATTGTGAAAACACCGGGAAAGATGCCGCGGAAATTGGCCACTGGTCACCGTTCCCCGTAGGTCTGGAGGGGATGCCCGGACAGGAACGGGCCTGTTGAAGAACCCGACCGCAAGCCTGCGCTTAAAGATGTCACCCCCGCGAAAGCGGTGGTACACTGTGAGGGGCGAGAAGAAAAATGGATTCCCGCTTTCGCGGGAATGACAATCGGGGGGGGCAGCACATCCAAGAGTGTCCGAACCACACAGTTCAGATTCCTCGGTGAGGCGGATACTCCTGTACACCCATCAGACCACCAGAGTGCCGGCACGTTCATGATCCGCATCCGATCATAGTCTCAACGGACTCTTTCTGACCGCGCAACCCGGGCGATGACGGTTTCGCCGGCCCGCACTTTGTCGCCGGGGGACACAATCGGTTCGGTCGCCGGGGGAACAATCACCTGCATACGAGAACCGAATCGGATGAGACCGATGCGGTCTCCGATCTTCAGCCGGTCTCCGGGTTTGACCCGGCAGACAATCCGGCGCGCCAGAATCCCGGCAATCTGAGCGAACTGCACCGCGCCGATCGGACTGTCCATCGTCAGATCCTGCCGCTCATTCTGTGTGGCCGCCTCACCCCGGCTCGCCACCAGAAATCGCCCGGGGTGATACTCACTGGATATGACCGTCCCGGAAACGGGAGCACGGTTGACATGAACATTGAACACAGACAGAAAGATGTCGATCTGCCGTCGGCCGTCGGGGAGCATGGCCACACTGAGCACAGTCCCATCGGCGGGCGCCACCACCACGCCGGGATCGTCGGGAGCGGTACGCTCGGGATCGCGAAAAAAGAAGGCGAGAAAGCCGACAGCAAGCAGACCCAGAATCGCAACGGGCCATCCGAGACTCGACCCGGCACGCAGCAGGACGGCGCCAAGGACCGCAACCACGAGCGCCGGAATCACAAACAGCCAGCCATCACTTGCCATCGCCACAGAACCCATTCAGGGTGAACCATCCAACGGCATTACTTCTCCGACAAGGCCCGCTTCATGACCACGCGCGCGCGGCGCAGGTAATACGTCCAGTCAAACACCGCATCGATCTCCGCCTGGGAAAGATGCGACGTGACCGCCGGGTCAGCCAGCGCACACGCGTGCAGGGTCTTTCCGGGAGTCGCGCTCAGGGCGAGCCGCTGGACAATCGTATATGCCCGGTCGCGTGAGCCGATACGGTCCGTCAGCGCGAGAAGCAACCGCTGTGAGAAGATCGTGCTGCCACTCAGTTCAAGATTTTGCTGCATCCGTTCCGGGTGGACGCCGAGATTGGACAGGATCGAGTCCAGCAGATGGAACATGTAGTCGAGCGCGATCGTCGCGTCAGGAATGATGACGCGCTCCACGGAAGAATGCGTGATGTCACGTTCGTGCCAGAGCGCGACATTTTCCAACGCGGGACCGACAAATCCGCGCAACAGACGCGCCAGCCCGCAGACACGCTCGCAGAGGATGGGATTCTTCTTGTGGGGCATGGCGGACGATCCCCGTTGCCCGGCAAAGAAGCCCTCGGTCATCTCGCCGGTTTCGGTCCGGTGGTAGAGCCGTATCTCCTGCGCGATCTTCTCCGCGGTCGCGCCCAGAGCGGCTATGGCAAAGACGTATTCCGCATGACGGTCTCGCTGAAGAACCTGTGTGGAAATCGGCGCGGGACGCAGGCCCAGACGATGGCACACATAGGCCTCAACCTGCGGATCGAGATGGGCGAAATTCCCCACGGCGCCGGAAATCTTCCCCACAGCGATTGAATGGATAGCGGCCTTCAGACGGCGGCGTCCTCGGATGAGATCAGCGTACCAGAGCGCAAATTTCAATCCCACCGATGTCGGTTCCGCAAAAACACCATGTGTGCGCCCGACGATCGGGGTATCGATGTAGCGTTCCGCCAGCCGCCGCGTGTGCTGCAGCAGCGGCTCCATGTCGTCGAGCAGAACCTGCGCTGCTTGTACCATGAGCACAGAGAGGGCAGTGTCGAGGACATCCGAAGACGTCAACCCATGGTGGAGATATTTTTCGTCCGCTCCCAGACGGTGGCCCACGTTCTTCAGAAACGCAATCACATCGTGATGGATCTTCTCTTCGAGCCGGCCGATCTGCTTGGTATCGAAGCGCGCGTGACGGCGCATGCGCGCCGGGGCGCCTTTGGGGATCATTCCCAAGAGCGCCATTTTCTCCGCCGCCAGGAGTTCGATTTCAAGCCAAATGGCGAATTTGTTCGCCTTCGACCAGAGATGAGCCATCTCCGGACGTGTGTATCGTTCAATCATCGCAGGACCACCTTAGAAAGCACCTGGGAATCTCCACCCGACATGGGGGCAGGTCCGAAACTCGCCCCTGCGAATTGCCGTCGCGGGCTGCCCACCATGGACATGATTCGTGAATAGATTGGTGCCACATGGTCAGTGCGGGACATTCTGCCAATCGCTGGTGAACTTGGCGTTCCCGAGATCGGTCAGCGGGTGCCTGACGATGGCCTTCAAAACCGAGAATGGCATCGTGCAGGCATCGGCCGCATTCAGAGCGGCATCGACCACGTGGAGCGGACTGCGGATCGACGCGGCGAGAACCTCGGTGTCGAAAGCGTAATTGTCGAAGATGGTCACGATTTGCCCGATCAGGTCCATGCCAACATGCCCGATGTCGTCGAGACGACCCAGAAAGGGCGAGACGAAGGACGCCCCGGCTTTTGCCGCCAGGAGCGCCTGCGTGGCGTTGAACACCAAGGTGCAATTCGTGGAGATTCCCATCTCGCTGAGACGGCGGATCGCCTTGAGACCGTCGATCGTCATTGGAATCTTCACGACAATGTTTGGCGCCAGCTTGGAGAGCCGCACGCCCTGGGGCACCATGTCGTCGGCCGTCACGGCAACAACTTCGGCAGATACCGGACCCTTGACGATCGCCACGATGTCCTGGAGGACATCGTCAAACTTGCGACCCTTCTCCCTTGCCACCAGCGATGGATTGGTGGTCACCCCATCGAGCACACCCCAGTCCGCCGCCTCCCGGATCTCATCGATATTCGCTGTGTCGAGAAAAATCTTCATCATGCCTCCTGTCGCCGAATTGCGATTCGGTCAGTCAAGAAACGGCCCGGCGTCGTTTATTTCAACTGAAATCGCCGCTTCCCGGCGTGATGGGGGATACTGCACCGCGACCAGCGTGAGTCCGTGCGCAGGCGCCGCGCCGCCGCAAAGACGAACATCACCTATGCGGAGAATGTCGCTCATGCGTGATGCCGGCCAGCGGCTGCGAGCGATGTCCACCATGGTCCCCACCATCAGTCGGACCATCATGTGCAGGAAACGGTCGGCACGAACACGATACACGAACTGGTCGCCGGTCTTTTCCCACGACGACTGGCTGATCGAACAGTGATTATCGTCCTTCTTCGATACCGCCAGGCAAAAGCCGGAGAAATCGTGGCGGCCGAGCATTAACGTGGCCGCATCTCCCAGCCGGTCGGCATCCAACGGATCACGCACGGTCCACACACGGTCGCGATCGAACGGCGAGGAGCAATCAGTGACTCGATACTCGTAGGTGCGAGCGATTGCCGTATAACGAGAGTGAAATCTGCCGTCAACGGGCGACACGCGGGTCACCGTCATGTCATCCGGCAATGCCGCACGCAATCGATGAAGAAACGTGCCACAATCGAGAGGAAGACCAGTATCAAAATGAGCCACCATGCCGGATGCATGCACACCAGCATCAGTGCGGCCCGCTCCCGTGACGGCGATGGCCTCGCCCGATGGCAACAGGCGGGTGAGCCAGAGTTCCAACTCCCCCTGCACGGTGCGGAGGTTCGGCTGCCGCTGCCATCCGTGGAAGTTTGCCCCGTGATAAGCGATGTCGAGACGGTAACGCACAAGTTTGCCAATATCACATGATCCGAGCACCAAGGCCAAAAGTCTCAAATGTCAGCCACACAGCCCACCCCACAGCGATGACACCGAGCAGTCCCCAGTCATGCGGCTGGAAGTGCAAGCGGCGAACCTCGCGGGGCAAACGATGGACATCGAATCCTCGTGACGTCAGCGCCATCGAAAGACGATCGGCACGGCGAATGGAAGCCGCAAAGGCCGGCACGAGAATCGCCGGCGACAGACGCACACGCTGCAGCCACGAGCCATCGAAGCGGACACCACGCGAGCGCTGGCCCATGCGGACTGCATGGATCTCCTCGGTGAGCGTGGGAAACATTCGGGCCGTGAAGAAGACCAGGTAGTACACGGACTCGACCTTCACGCCGATCGCTTTCAGAGGCCAGAGCAAACGTGTGACACCAGCGGCCAGAGGCGATGGCGTCGTGACCACTGTCATCGCCCTCGCCAAGGCGATGAAAGCAATGAATCGCAATCCGAGACGAACACCCTTGGAGACACCCTCCCACGACACGTTCAAACCGCCGAAGATGCCGGCGGAATGCGAGTTGTCTGCTCCAAGCAGAGTGTAAAGAATCATGATCGCCAACGTCATCGGCAGCGACCAGCGAAGTGTGCCACCGGGAATTCCTGGAGTCAGACGGTTCGCACCCTGCAATCGCCAGACGAGGATAAGCGCCCCGGCCGCCAGCAATCCCGTTCCCAGGAGAGTCCGGCTAATCCCGATCCAGACTGCCACGGAAATGAATGCAAACAGGACAGCGCGCGGGTCAACAGGGGACGCCGGACGACTCATGGATTCGCTTCTTTCTGATCGCACTCGCACCGGACTGTTTGCTCCCATCCCGGACCAACCACTATAATACGACCCGTGGGGAACAATAAACATACTGGTGACACGTCATTGCCATCGCCTCGATCCTCCAAGACAGGATTTCTTTCCGGCGGTACTTGGGCGGGCGTGGATTTCAAACAGTCGAAGGATCGTCTCTGGCTGGTTCTTCTGTTCGCGACCGCCCTGGTTGTGCGGATCATCGTCCTCGCCGAATTGTCGCGCCACAACCCCGCTTTCCTGTCGCCCGACGTGGACTCGTTGTGGCATTACCTTTGGGCAAAGTCGCTGGCGAAAGGACATTGGCTGGGCGAAAGCGTCTTCTACCGGGCGCCGCTTTATCCCTACACCTTGGGATTCTGGATCACCGTCTTTGGCGACAACCTGTGGCTCATCAGAATCGCTCAGGCGGTCCTGAGTGCATTCTCCGCCGTCATGGTCGGGCTAATTGGCTGGCGGGCTTTCGGACGGAGCGTCGGCGTGATCGCGGGCTGCGCGTGGGCGCTCTGGGGTCCCGTTGTCTATTACGATTCCGAGCTCTTGGTCGAGGTACTCTTTGTGCCGCTCACGTTGCTGGCCATCTGGCTCGCGCTGGGCCGGTTCAAGAGCGACTCCGGACGGGTCTGGCCCTGGCTGGGAATCGGGGGGATCTTGGGGCTGGCGGCAATCACGCGCCCGAACATCCTCATCACGCTTCCGGCCTTCTGGTGGATGGCCTGGCAGCATTCATCTCTGAGACATGCCGAAAAACGGGAAATCATCCGCACTCTCCGCCGTCCTCTGGCAATAACGCTGGGCATGTTGCTGCCCATTCTGCCAGTGACCGCGCGTAACCTCTTCGTCGGTCACGATTCGGTTATGATCGCCTACCAAGGCGGCGTCAACCTCTACATCGGGAATAACCCCGTCGCCGACGGGCTGACCATGCAGATGCCGGAAGTCATGCTCGACCCGACATTACCCTGGGACCGGTTTGTCTTCACCACCGACTCGATCGCAATGGCCGAAGAAGGCCGGAGCTTGCGGCCTTCAGAGATCTCGTCACACTGGACAGGAAAGGCCTGGGAGTATATTCGCGCGCATCCGCGTGCCACCATCACGAGCTGGTTCGCGAAGGCATACTACCTGTTCAATGGGTTCGAGGTGGGTGACCAGACCAGCATCTACGATTTTACCAGGTACTCGCTGCTCCTGCGGGCGCTAATCTGGCGAAAATTGCTGTACTTCCCGTTTGGCCTGATCGCACCCCTCGCACTGCTTGGCATCTGGTGGTCGTGGTCCCGCTCGCACACGGCCGGACCGCTGACGGCATTCGTGGCCCTGTATTCCCTCTCGGTGGTGGGCTTTCTCGCGACGGCGCGGCACCGCCTGCCCATGGTACCGCTGATGGTCGTTTTCGCTGCGGTTGCAGTCCTGTACGGATGGAAGCAGATACGAAACCGTCGTTGGAAATTCGTGTCGATCTATGGTGGTGTCGCCCTCCTTCTCACGGTTTGGCTGAATCGCCCGACGGTCGATCGAATCATGCGGAACCCCTCCTTCACCGCCTATCAGGAAGGGCTGGCCTATGACCGTCTCGGCAACTACGATCAAGCGCGGCAGAAGTACGAAGAGGTCATCCGAGAGGAACCCTTCCACCTCGCCGCCAGACGCAATCTGGCATTGGACCTGGTGAAGACACGAATGTATGACTCTGCCATCGCGGTGTCGTATTCCTACCTGCGTATCCGTCAGACCGACGCTGAAGCCATGAACAATCTGGGGCTGGCCTATCTGGGCAAAGGCGACACATCAAGGGCGCTGGGGGCTTTCACGATCACAGCGCGCACCAATCCGAAAATGGGACAGCCTCACTTCAACACCGCCGACATCGCTCTGGCACAAGGAGACACCGCCACGGCGGTATCCAGCTACCACAGAGCCATCGCCGCCGATTCCACCTTCGGCGCCGCGTACAACTCCCTTGGCATCCTGTATGCAGGCCGCCACCAGTTCGACTCGGCGACAGCGGTTCTGGAGCGCTGCACGCGGATCAATCCAGACTATCTGCTCGCGTGGATCAACTCGGGTGGCGTCCTACTCGAAAGCGGCAGGCCAATCGATGCCATTGCACCGCTTTCGAAGGCGCTGGAGCTCGATTCCAAGTCATCGCCGCTGCGATTCAATCTGGCCGTTGCGTATCTTCGCTCGGGGAATCAGCCGGAAGCGTCGCGTCAACTCCGGGAACTCTTGTCGTCCGATCCAAACAACACGGCTGCCCGCCAGTTGCTGTCCACTCTGGAAAACCCGAAAACGGGCCCGCCATAAAGCGGTTGTCGTGGAGCGCGTAAACTCAGTACGGCGCGCGGCGTTCGATCACAAAGTTTGAGCCAGGCAGAGTCTTCGCATACTTCTTGAGGTCGGCGGCCATGTGCGAGATTTCTCCCACATGGCTGAATGTGTCGCCACGGTTGATGACTACCGCGATCGAGAGGGACATCAAGGGGAATGACTCCGGCGCCCCGCGACGGTTCTTCGAAATGATGTACCCGTTGCGCCGGTCACGCGGTTCATAGCACAGACCGATTTCGGCGTCAAAACGCGCAATGACCGTCTGGCAAACACGGTGCGTCTTCGCCGTATCAACCACAAAAACAAAGTCGTCGCCGCCGATATGTCCCACAAATCCATCGGACTGGTACTCGAAGACTGAATCACGAACGATCCGAGCAGTCATCTTGATGACCTTGTCTCCGTAAAAGTAGCCGTAATAGTCATTGTAGGCCTTGAAATCATCGAGGTCAGCGTAGCAGAGGGCAAACGACTGATGCTGCGCAATCATGTTCTGCAGGATGCGCTCGATGGTCGTTGGCCCCGGCAGACGGCTCGATGGGTTCACATCGAGATCGCGCCAACTGCGCCGCAACGCCAGACACAAGCGGGCCTGCGCCACGGGATCGTCTTTCGCACCCACCACAAGGTCATCGACGGGAGAATGGAGGATCCTCCGCGTGACGTCAGGGGCCGGGGACGGATGCCAGAGAACAACCGGTACAACCATGAGAGCCGGGATCGCCTTTGCGCGAGCCCCCAGCGTCACGGCCCTTTCACAGGAACTCTCACACGGAATCACAACAATATCCAGGAGTGTCTGGTGCGCCAGTGTCACCAGTTCACGCAGATTGCCAAACGGCAGAACATCAGGGTGGAAATCAGCCAGAGTCTGGCGCAAGGCATTGCCCCAGTCTCCTTCCGTGTGGTTCCAGTAGGCGCAGATCATGGCGACGTTACGCACATCCTCTCGGGCGGCCGCCCTCGGGAGCTTCCGCCATCCCTACTGTCATCGACCTGCCTCTCCTTATATTTTCGGCTTTCCCCGCGGCACAAATTATTTCAATCTCGGTCTAAATCAGTCTGCACTGCGGCGGTCCAACCTGCCTCCAACGGATGGCAAAGGCGGTGAACATTGGCCAAATGCTCCCTGTCCAGGTGGGTATAGATCTGGGTCGTCGAAATAGAGCGGTGACCCAGCATGGCCTGTACCGAGCGCAGGTCAGCGCCCGCCTGAATCAGGTGCGTGGCGAACGAATGACGGAATGTATGGGGAGAAACCCTCTTTTCCAGCCCTGCACGCAGGGCAGCTTGCCGGACAATCAGCCAAACACCCATGCGGGAGAGCCCCCTGCCACCCCGTCCGAGAAACAGTCGCTCCGTAACCAGACGAGCCTCTTTCCCCCGGCGTGGCCCGTTGAGATACGCTTTGAGCGCGCGTTCCGTCCACGGGCCGAAGGGCACAAGCCGCTCCCGTCCCCCTTTCCCGGTTACTCGGACAAACTTCTCCGCAAAATCAACATCTTCAACCCGCATCTGCGCCGCTTCCGAAACCCGCAGGCCACAGCCATAGAGCAGCGTCAGTAGAGCACGATTTCTCACGCCGTGCGGATCACAGTCCTGGGGCGACGACACGATGCGCTGCATCTGCGCAATCGTCAGTACATTGGGCAACCTCCGTGGCAACCGGGGGGTCTTTATGGGACGGGCGGGATTGGTGGAAATGACGGCGCCGTGGAGCAGGTACTTGTGGAATCCCTTCACTGCCGATAGGGCACGGGCCACCGACGCTGGCGCCAGTCCGCCGGTCGTCAAGAATGAGAGAAACTCTCCGACGACCTGCGGGTCGACGCGTTCGGGATCACCGATGCCGCGATGATTACAGAACTGTGCGTATCGGGCCAAATCGAGCCTGTATCCGTGCATCGTGTTCGTCGATCGGCCTGCCGTCAAGACCAGATGATCCAGGTACTGATCGATCCAGCGCTCCAGCTTGGTCTTGATTCGGACCGCTGACGATCTTGCCTTGCTCAGACGCGAGACCGGGTGCTTTCTCGTGTCTAGTGAGATCGAAGCAACCGTACTTCGTGCGGGACCCGACGCGGGCAATGATCCTCCCTTCGGGACTGTTCGCGAATCGGACTGGGCGCTCTTGGTCATGGTGAATCACCCTGCACGGTGCGTCAGTTGTGATCCGTGATTGGGCCTAAATTGACAGTGATCACTGCGCCGTTGACCAGCGTCGCACCGGCCGTGAGTAGTGTCCTGGCTGTCTCGAACATGGTGGCTCCGGTCGTCATCACATCATCAACCACGAGAACAGCCTTCCCCGCCAGTCCGTCCGGATCCGTCACCGCGAACGCGCCACTCAGATTCGCATGCCGCTGTGCCGCGGTGAGACGTGTCTGGTCGAGAACGCGGCGCGTCAGACGCAAGGCGTCCGATATGAATGGAATCTGGGCATGATCCGCCAGACTTTCCGCAATCAGTTCGGCATGTCCGAAGCCACGCGCGCGGCGCTTGCGAGGATCGGTCGGCACAGCAACAACAACATCTGCCAACAGCCGCGCCGGGAGAACATATGCCAGTCCCCGCCCAAGCGGCTCCGCCAGCCCGGTCAGCCCATCGTACTTGAGAGAGTGTACGATCGCGCGCCAGCCTTGGTCGAATACTCCGAGCGCGGCAACTGACCTTGGCTGCAGATCGCCATGATCATCAGGACAGACGGGGTCATCGCCGCCGACAAAGCAGCGGCAGTCGGGGCAGACGGGATGCGCAAGTCGGGAGAGTTGACAGCTGCATGCCCGGCAGCAGAAATCAATTCCGCGGCGCATCGTCATGCCGCAGACCGGACAGCAAGCCGGAAAACACAACGTGTCAAGAGGCATAATCACACGGCCAACCGTGAGCAAGGCCGCTGACCGATGAGATATGTTGGCAACACTATTCGGCATGTTTCAATACTCCAGCCAGTTGCGTCTGACGTTGACCAGCAATCCGGTCAGCGTCCAAAACAGCAACAGGGAACTTCCCCCGTACGAAACAAACGGCAGCGGAATCCCCGTGACCGGCATCACCCCCAGCGTCATCCCGGCATTCACAAGAAGCTGGAAACCCACAATGCCGGCGGCACCCACCGCCAGAAAACGCCCGAATCGGTTACGGGCGCGGTACCCGATCCCAATGGCATGCCAGAGAAAGATTACGAACAGCGTCAGCACAATGAACGAACCCCAGAACCCGAACTCCTCGCCACAGACAGAGAAGATGAAGTCTGTATGTTTTGCCGGCAGAAAGTGCAGCCCCGTCTGGGTCCCATTCAGAAACCCCTTCCCCCAGAAGCCACCCGATCCAATGGCCACTTTCGACTGGATGATTTGGTACCCCGCACCGCGAGGATCAGCGCCCGGATCGAGAAAGATCAGTATCCGCATCCGCTGGTACGGCAGCAAGTGGTTCCAGACAATCGGGGTGATGATTCCAAAGAGAAGATTGATCATGACAACTCCGATGGACACGAACAACCGCAGGCGAGCCCTGACCAGAATGACCAGCAGGGCGGCAGCGAAAAGGACCCAACTGATCACACTGAACGCCAGGACGAGGCTGATGACCGGGGAGACAATGAAAAACAACACCAACGGGGGAACACCACCCCAGTAGAGAAGAATCAGCGTCAGAGCCATAAAAACCAGAGATGTGCCCAAGTCCGGCTGCTTTAAGACAAGTAAGGTTATCGGCCCCACCAGCACTGCCACTGTCATCAGAGGTCGCCAACCAAACAATGGTCTTTTCAGATAGGCCAGATACCGGGAAACCGCAAACAGAACGGCGAGCTTTCCAAATTCCGATGGCTGTAGAAAGGCAGGCCCCACAGAAATCCATCGGCCGCCGACATCGCGCTCCAGAAAGACAAGCCCAGCCAGGACAAGCCCCAAGAGTCCCAAGTACACGTAAGCAAACACTTCATGGAATCGTAGCGGAATCTTCAAGGCCAGCACAAAGCCGACCAGAGCAACTCCCCACCATGTCGCCTGGCGCAGCCAGTAATCCCGCGAAACCGGGTCGGGCGAGTTGTACTGCGCCGCATAGATCAGAACCAGACCGATCACGGTCAGGCCGGTCGCACACCCGATCAGAACGGGATCAGACTCGCGTATCCACTTGCTGCTGAGGCGGAGTGACGGTTTCACAGAGGGATATTGCAGGGATGCACAAAAAGTGTCAACCGTTGTTCGTCATCTGCCCAAAAACGCTGCATGGGCAGCACAAACCCGGCGGGGTCAAGATGCCTCTTGCCCGACAACCTCCTGCCACAGACAACAGGAACGTCACTCGGCCTTATTTTTGCTGTCTAAAGGTGAAGCAAAAGGTCCCTTTCGGACGTAAAAGAGATTGTGGGGCTTGAGATACAGGCCCGAGGAGAAAAACATGCGACGTTTCCTGCTGGCACTGATGATCGGCGGTATGGCTGCCTCGAGCGGCTATGCCATGACGGTTGATGACATCATCCAGCTCTGTCAGGCTGGATTCACTCCCGACCGTATTGCTCGGATTGTCGATGCGACCGGCTTGGATGAGCCACTCCAGGCATCGGACTGGGCGCGTCTCAAACAGCAGGGTTGCAACGATCAACTTGTCGATGCCCTGCTCGAAGTTCTCGTTCCGACCGATGAGGAATCGGGCAATGCCACCAATGAAGAAGCCACTTCGGAAAGTCGTCAGGATCATGTCAACGTGTACTTCTCCGGGGGCTGGGGATGGAACGCGGGGTACAGCGGTCTTGGTTATGGGGGGTATGATCCCTTCTGGTCCTTCGGCTGGACTTACTGGGATCCATACGGAGACTGGTACTGGTGGAACAGGCCCGGATACTGGTACGCCAGCACGTGGTGGGGGTATCCGTATAGCCACAACTTCTACTGTGACCCGTACTATTACCACGGCGGCGCCTACAACGGGGGCTACTACTCCTCGGGGCATTACGCCCGCTACAAGGCATCCCGCCGGGGCTCACTGCGCGGATCAGATTACGCACAGTCAAAAGTGTACGCGGAGATGCAAGGCGGACTGGGGACTCTTGGGGGCCAGAAAGGATCGCGGGACGGCCTCACGATGACATCGTACCGCACGCTCGCTCCCAAGTCGGGTTCGGCCTTGAGTAACAGAGGCGACCATTCCAAATCGGCCCCGCTGTCTGGGAAAGTCTACACAACGAAAAACAAAGTCGGCGAATCCGGGGGGACATCGTCAAGGACTGCGTTGCGGTCGAAATCCAGCATGTCACCGGCACCGGCGGTTCAGACGCGGACCTCATCGCGTTACGGGACGCTGAAGACTAAGGGTACGTCGCCGGGATCTTCAGAACAGGGGACCAACCGAGGCGGATCAACAGTCAGATCCAAGTCCGGGGGGGCAACTTCCCCCGGAGCGTACAGCCCCTCTCCGAAAGGTGGAGATCGATCGCAGCCTGCAGGGCAAAGCCAGAAGTCTGGGCAGGGATCCACGGGTGGTTCGCGGGCAAGAACCAAGCGGTAGACACTGGTGATCCCAACCTATTTGGAGCCCCGTCGCATAGGGGCTCTTTTTTTCGGTGCACTAATAGCACATTCGCGCAGAAGTCACGGCGTCGACTGGGCGACTTTCGTCGTGTCTTGATCGCGTGTCAGGTAGGCCTTGGCGATCTGGAAGCAGATAGGGGCGGCGTACTCACTCCCATGTCCGGCATTCTCCACGAGCGCCACAACGGCAATCTGGGGCGCGTCAGCCGGCGCGTAGCCGGCAAACCAGGCGTGATCGTTGCCATGCGGAT
The DNA here is from genome assembly GCA_036170655.1 of Candidatus Zixiibacteriota bacterium. Taxonomy (GTDB): domain Bacteria; phylum Zixibacteria; class MSB-5A5; order WJJR01; family WJJR01; genus JACRMA01. The sequence continues at coordinate 13,794 of JAVHPP010000164.1, forward strand.
TCTGCGCTGTGCCGGTCTTGCCAGCCATGCGGACAACGTTGTCGTCGATCCCGCCCGCCGTCCCGCGTCCGCCATGCACAACACGCCGGGCCGCATCCTGCAAAATGGCAAGAGTGGACGCCGAATACGGAAGCGTGAACGCGACAACGGAAGACTGGTACTCCCATTGCCGCTGAGGAGGACGCGTCGCCAAGAGCAGGTGTGGTTTCATCGCCATCCCGTTGTTGGCGATCGCGGCGTAGTACTGAAGCAACTGAAGAGGCGTGACCAGAAACTCGCCCTGCCCAATGGCCAGATTGAGCATCAGACCGCGTGACCATCGATTCCGGCCGTAGCGCCGGTCGTAATAGTCGGTCGACGGCACCAGGCCATCCACTTCCCCGGGCAGATCGATACCGGTCGCTTTGCCGAACCCGCATGCCTTGACACTTCTCGACCAAAGATCCACTCCCAACCTCTGCCCAAGCTGGTAGAAGTAAACATCGCAGGATTGCTCGATGGCGTCGAGCATGCCCAGAGACCCATGTCCCGACGGCCGCCAGCAATGGAACACGCGGTTTCCGAAACGGTACCCCCCATTGCACGAAGTGTACCGATCAGATATCCCCGCGATTCCCGCTTCGAGCGCCGCCCCCGCCGTGAGCAACTTGGCCGTGGACCCCGGCGGGTACAGCCCTTTGGCGGCACGATTCAGTAGAGGCCGCAGAGGATCATCCCGAAGCTGGGTCCACTCGGCAGAGGACAACGTGCCCGAGAAAGCGTTGGCATCGTATCCCGGCCGCGTGACAAGGCAGAGCACATCCCCTGTCTTGACATCCATGGCCACAATTGTGCCGGCATCGTAGGAAGCCAGAAGCGAATCGGCAAGTGTTTGCAGACGGGCATCCAGCGTCAGCAGGAGTTCATTGCCGGGAATCGACGCAACATCGGGATAGCCGGGCATCGGTCCAACGAGCTGCCCCAGCGCATTGACCTGCCAATACCGGACACCATCGAGGCCACGCAGCAGGTCATCGTATCGCTTCTCCAACCCAACCGCTCCGACCAAACCGCGCAGGGATCGCCCCAACTTGTCCACACGGGACTGATCTTCCGGCGAGACCTCCCTGACGTACCCAAGAACGTGCCCACCCCAACCGGACAACGGATACTCACGCACACTCTCGCTTCCCACAACAACGCCGGGAAACTGGTCGATATTCTCCTGAAGACGGCAGACGGTGCTGAAGTCGGCGTCAATCTGGATTCCCACCGGTTCGAAGGGCAGACCGCTGCGCTTCGCCAGCCTGCGGCGCAGCTCGTCTTCTGGCATCTTGAGGACACTCGCCAATTGGGCGCGCAGCCGATCACCCCGGAAGTCGGTGGGAAGAACAGAAATCGCAAACGACATGCGATTTTGAATCAAGGGAACCTTGTTGCGATCGTAGACGACACCACGGGGAGCCGGCGTCGGCACAATGCGGATTCTATTCTCGGTGGCGATCCGCCGGTACTCGCCGACACGGATGACTTGCATGTAGAACAGCCGCCCCACGAGCACAAAGGCAACGCCGATCACGCACATGTAAAGGACATTGCGGCGTGTTGTCCAGTTCATCGCAAGATTCCCGCGCGGCCGCGGTGATGGCTGTCATTCTGCCGCCCGTTCAGATCCGCCGAGCTCAGCGGGATTCCCTGGGCGGCCGTTCAGCCGGCGTGGCGCCCGCGCTGGTCTCTGTTCGCGATACCCGGAGTCGGTCCAGCGCGTTTCCCAATGCTGCGCCGGCTGTCGCATCAATCAGCGTCGACGGCAGAGCCTGAAGCCCCAGACTGGTCAGCCAACCACCCCAGTCACCAGCCATGATGATCGCCAAATAGAAAATCTTATAGGTCATGAATGCAATCGCCAAGACAATCCAACGCGACCAGAGATTCTCAAGAAATAGCCGTTGGCTCCAGATTCCAACAAACCAGCCCAAGAGCGACCCGAACAACCCTCCCCAGACCAGACGCCAAGGATCCGTCGCTTGGGCAAGAAATCCAATGATCCACCCCAAGGCGGCGCCGACACGCGGGCCACGGTAAAACCCGATCAAGGCAATCACCACCAGATCGTAATCAAGCCGGATGTGCAGAGGCGGCGGTCCGTCGGGAAACCAGACACTGTAGAACACAACACTGGCCAGGAGTATCGCCCACCGGATCAGGCTCATGGGCGAAGCTCCTCCGGCACAGTCCCCGAATCAAACTGATCCGGACGAATGGCAAACACCTGCTCCAGCCTGTCGGCTCGGGCAAACGGCTGCACGCTGATTCTCAGATAGACATCGATCTGCACCGTGTCAATCGATGCAATCATCCCGACCTGCAAACCCTTGGGAAACGTTCCGCCCCACCCCGACGAGATGAGCGTGTCACCCACCTGAACATCGGCCGACGGAAGGACATAGGTCAGTTCCAGATCCGGCCCCGATTCCCAGGAAAGAATGCCGGCGACACGACTCCGCCGGTTGTAGATGGCCACGCGTGAAATTCGGTCCCAGAGAGTCCTGACACGTGACAGACGGTCTGTGACATCGATCACGCGCCCCACCAGGCCATCTTCGGTCGCGACGGGCCATCCGACCTGCACGTTCCGCCAGCGTCCCGCGTTGATCCACATCACACCCGAACTGGATGAGACCGGCCCCACAACTTCGGCGGGGATGGCGCGTGCGGTCCAACTCTCGGAGAATTGGAGAAGCTGCCGCAGACGGCCGTTCTCCACCTCCTGCTCCCGCAACCGTTGATTCGCCACGCTCAACTCCGCCACACGCTGCTGCAACGCGCGATTCTCCTCAAAAACCGTTGCACCGGAGGTGATCCGGTACTTCATCGCAAAGACTGGGGCATACACATAGTCCACCATCAGAGCGGACAGACTCTGGCGCGCTCCCTCCCCTATGGCCAGGAGTGCGACTGACAACAAAATCGCCCACGGAAGTACCGCGGGCCGCTCAGAAGACCACCACAGCAATCGCAACCGCAACGCCGGCTCTCTCTCCCACTAAGGCGCCGAATCCAGAATCAGCATCACTTCTCCAGCTGTCTTGGCCCGCATCAGACGTTCGCGGTTTTTCTCACTCTTCATGATGTAAGACAGGCGCGCCATGACATTCAGGTGCGCTCCGATGGCATCTTCCGGCGCGGCGATCATGAAGAGCAAGTGCACCGGCTTCTTGTCCATGGATTCGAAGTCCACCCCGACTTCAGACCGTCCAAACACGATCACAATTCCCTTCAGGGCACGCGTCTTCGCGTGCGGGAAGGCAACCCCATACCCGACCCCTGTCGTCACCAGTTTCTCGCGTTCCATGACGGCGGCCAGCAGTTCGTCGTGGTCACGAACCAAGCTGGACTTCGCCGTCAGATCGACAAGCTCGACGATGAGTTCCTCCTTGGTCTGACCCTGGAGGTCAAAGCTCATCAGATCTTCTTCGCAGAACTTCGAAAGTTTCATCGATTCCTCTCTGGGAACGGCCACGCGGAAGAAGCCGGAGTCCGGTGATCATGGGGAGGCAGTGGCCGCATGTTCTTGTTCGGTCAGAGCAGACAGGTCAGAATTTCTCCGCTTCCTCGATCAGCATGATGGGGACATCATCCTTGACCAGGTAGCGCAGACGGCAGCGGTGACAGTCGAGCGTATTTTTCTCCGGGTCGTAAGTCAGTTCGCCCTTGCAGGCGGGGCAGACAAGAATCTTCAGCAACTCTTCATCCAGCATCCGTTTCCTTTCGCCTGATTCAAAAAGTATCGTCTTCGGCGAAGACGCCGATGTTACGGTACTTCGCACGGCGTCTGGCAATCAAGTCTTCTGACGAAAACGCGCTCAGTTCAATCAAACTTTCCAGAATGACCGCGCGCAGCACGGTCGCCGATTCGGCGGCATCCCGGTGGGCGCCGCCGAGCGGCTCCGGGACAATCCGGTCGATGATTCCCAGTTCCAAGAGATCGTCGGCCGCCAACCGCAGGGCCTCCGCTGCTTTCGGCGCATTGGCGGCGGCGCCCTCATTTCGCCACAGGATCGCCGCGCAACCCTCTGGTGAAATCACGGAATACCAGGAATTCTCGAGCATCAGGATACGATCCCCCATGCCGATCCCCAGCGCACCCCCTGACGCGCCCTCCCCAATGATGCTTACAATTAGGGGAACTGGCAACAACGACATTTCACGCAGATTCCGCGCGATCGCCTCCGCCTGACCCCGTTCCTCGGCTTGAATCCCAGGAAAAGCTCCCGGTGTGTCGATAAGTATCACGATAGGGCGACCAAATTTCGCCGCCAACGTCATCATTCTCAATGCTTTACGATACCCTTCTGGATGACACATGCCGAAATTATTCGCCAACTTCTCCTTCGTCGTCCGTCCTTTTTGCTGCCCCAAGATCATGACAGGGCGGTCACCCAAGAGAGCCGTACCAGCAATCAGAGCATGATCATCACCAAACGATCTGTCCCCATGAAGCGCAATGAAGTTGGTTGTCATCTTCTCGATGTAGTCCATCGTGTAGGGACGCATCGGGTGACGGGCCAGTTGGACCTTCTGCCAGCGGGTCAGTGAGGCAAACGTCTCCCGCATGAGCTTGTCGAGCCGCCGCTCCAGGAGACGGATTTCCTTGGATAACTCGACGTTCTCGTCGCTGGCGAACTCCCGCATATCGCGGATTTTCGCTTCCAGCTCCAAGACTGGTTTTTCAAAGTCAAGGTAGGTACCGGGTCGCATTCATCCCCCGCTGCCCTGCTTGGCCCCAGTGCCATCGGCACGGGCGGGTAGCTTTCTACGGAAAATAATACCCAAAGAGACAAGAAGTGACAACACAAAAAATCCCAGAATGACAGTCAGGAGCCGCCTGTTGGCGTAGCGAAAGGCCACGCAGAAACCGCCAAAGACTGCCGTGACAATCGAATAGCTTGCCACCACACGGTTGGCGGTCCATCCACGCGCGATCAGCCGATGGTGGAGATGGCCCGTATCAGCCACCATCGGGTTGTTTCCAGCCATGGAACGACGGCCCAGCGAGATGACCGACTCGGCCAGAGGGAGGAACATAGCAATCAAAGGGACGAAAAAAGCCAGCGCCGTGAACCGCTTGATCGGCGCCAGCAGGGCTACAACGGCGAAGAAGTAACCAAGAGACAACGACCCTGAATCGCCCATGAAGACTCTCGCCGGATAATGATTGAACCGCCAAAACCCGGCCAGCGCTCCGAAGAGCGACGCCGAAGCGATCCAAACTGGGGAAAGCTGCAACCCCATGCTGATCCAGATCAAGGGCAGCGTTGCTATGCCAGCGATCGCCGTCGCCAGACCATCGACACCATCAATGATATTGACCGCGTTAACGAGAACAAGAAACCAAGCCATCGTCACCGGTAATGACCAGACACCCAGCTCAATTCCGCCGACAAACGGGATCCACAACTGGCCAAAACCAATCCCGCTGAACCAGAGGAATAAGCCGATAAGCGCCTGTGCACCCAGCTTGACGCTCCCCCGCAGCGGCCGGAGATCATCGGCGATGCCTGCGAGGAGTGTCGCCACGGCGCCAATGATGATGGGAACAGCGTGTGAGCCGAGTTCCTTCATCTTGGCGGGCACCAGAAGTCCAGCCAGAAGAATCGTTGCCCATACGGCGGCGAAGAGGGCAATGCCTGTCAAACGGGGCGTGGGTACCCGATGAATCCTTCTTGGAGTGGGTTGGTCCAGGAACCCAAAACGATGACACAGCCGTGCCAGAGGTGGAACCAGCACAGTCACGAAGAGCCATCCGCACAGGGCCGATCCTGCCAGCAACAAGAGATTACTCACTGCGCAACCTCCGGCCGGACCGAAGGAGAGCAACGACCCAGCTCGATGTATCGGCGATGCCAAGCGCGGAGAACAAGAGGACGTTCCGTATCCGCTTGTGAGAATGGTGTACGGTGAAATAGCGGCGGATGCTCGACCGGTGAATGGCCGCAAGGTGCGGATCGCGTTTCGTCGCGCCTCCCCACCGATGGATGACTGCTACCGTGGGGTCAATCCATACCTCTCCGCCCATGTCGGCAATTCGCCGGCAAAGGTCTGTATCTTCGACGTAGAGAAAATACCCTGCATCCATCCCGCCGACCGTGATGAAAACATTGCGTCGCAGCATGAGACAGGCGGCGCACAACGCATCGGCACGCTGTGGAGCACTCGGATCGATGACAGTGTACCGGCCTCCCAATCCCGCCCGTTCCAGCCATCGTCCCCAAGGCACCCCACGGGAGAACCAAATATTCCTGTGATCCGGAAACCGGCGGGCGCTGGGCTGTGGCCGTCCATCCGGGAAGACCAGACGCGGAGAAACCGCAGCGACCTGCGGGTGCTCCTGGAGAAACGCCATCAAGCGATCAAGAGCATCGTCGTTCCAGCGGACATCCGGATTGGCCAACAACAGAAAGCGCCCCCGTGACGCGGCAACGGCCGCGTTGACCCCGTAGGCAAAACCATGATTGTCCCCACTCTGCACAATGCGGGCATTCGGAAAGCGCCCCTTCAATAATGCCAGGGAATCATCGTGCGAGGCATTATCAAAAACAACGAGTTCCCACCTGGACCGCGGTGGATGTTGCGTCAGCGATACAACGAAATCATCAAGTGCCGTCGCCGAGTTGCAGGTGACGACAATGATCGACAGATCAGGCAGAGGAGATTGCAACAGACCGACGGGCGCGGGCGTTGATGCTTCGGCAGCCATCGCTACAAGCGGCCAAAGATTGCCATCAGGCGCAACTTCGGGACCATCCATATCGCTTCCCGGACGATGTGCTTGGACATCTTGGAATGACCCTGCTCACGATCGGTGAAGACAATCGGGATCTCCTGCATACGGAACCCTTTCTTCCACGCCCGGAACGACATCTCAATTTGGAAAGCATATCCGTTGGAATGGATGTTGTCCAGATCAATGGCGTCAAGAACTTCCCGGCGGAAACACTTGAAACCACCGGTGGAATCACGAACCGGAAGACCCGTCACGATGCGGGAGTAGACGTTGGCAAAGTAAGACAACAAGAGACGGCTCATCGGCCAATTAATGACGTTCACACCGGAAATGTACCGAGAGCCCAGCACAAGGTCAGCATCCTCCGTCGCCTTCAAGAATTCGGGCAGGTATTTGGGGTTGTGCGAAAAATCGGCATCCATCTCGAAGATACGGTCGAAGTCGCGTTCGAGCGCCCATTTGAACCCGGAAAGATAAGCACGGCCCAAACCGGCCTTTTCCGGCCGATGAAGCACATGGATGCGCGGATTGACGGCAGCCATTTGGGCAGCGATTTGCCCCGTCCCATCAGGGGAGTTGTCATCCACAATCAAGACGGAAATGCGGAGGTCGCGGGCAAGCACCTCTGGCACAATGAGGGGAAGGTTTTCTTTCTCGTTGTAGGTCGGAATGATGACAAGCGCTTTCATCAGCTCTTCTCCCGTGTTCCTGCCGATGCCCTTGCAAACGTCCCCAAACGCAACCATACACCCGTGAAACGGGATCGATCAAGTTGTATCCGTCTTCTCCCGTAGCCACAGAAGCGGCAAAGCGCCGAGAATCTCGGTCAGCGTCAGCCAGATGCGTGAGAGTACAGCGATGGGCGCGGCCAATCCGACAGGAAGGTAAGAACCCAGCAGGACAGTCAACGATCCCTCCCTCACCCCCAATCCTCCAGGAACGAGGATGGCAAGAAACCCCAGCAAGTACGACGCACAGAAAATCGCGACTGTCACCCAGAAAGGCCCTGCCGATTCAATCCCTACTCCCAAGAGCAGCGCCCAGAAAGCGGCGCCGTAAATCACCCATGTCCCCACATAGGTCAGGAACAACGCCAGCATCAGACCATACGAGAGGGGAATCACAATCGGATCATGACGGATGAGGCGGAGACCCACATTAACCAGCCGCTGGAATACCGCTGGAATCAGCACGGCGAGGCTGAGCGCGCCGCCGAGCGCGAGAACCCAAACCGGAAGCCCCCCAAACACACCCCCTCCGAGCACAATGATAGATAAGAGAAGTCCAGACAGCACAGACAGCGCTTGATTGAGCACAGCAGAGGCCAGGACAGACGGTGCGTTATACCCTTCTCTTTTCAGGAGGTAAACCATCCCCATGACGGTCCACACCTTGCCGGGAAGGTACTTCCCGAAATTGGACACGAACCACACGCGGTAGGCCGTTCCGAATCGCAGCGGGGAGTTTCCAATACGAACCAATAGGATCCGCCAGAGAGCAATCAAAATCACGAAGTCCACCCAGACAAGGGCACCGGACAAGGTGAGCCATCCCCATCGTATGGCCCAGTGAAAGTGTGCAATCGCGTCCCATTGACTGGCAATCGAGCGCCCCAGGAACAACGCGATGACACCGACCACAGCGAGCGTGATCAACCGGCGCCAGAGCCCGGGCGACCGGCTTGTTGCCCGCTCCGTCGGTCCCGGTGCTGGATCGGCCGACACATTCGATGTCACATCTCACCTCTATACCAACGGCAGAACTGGTCCGCAATCGCGTCGGATGAAAAGCGCTGGCGTGCCGAGGCCAACCCCGCTGTGGCCAGTCGGTCGCGATACCCCTTGTCCGCAAGAAGATGCCCTAAAGCCGTGGCCAGCTCGGACGCACTCTCCGGCGCGACCAGAAGGCCAGTCTGGCCATCTTTAACGATGTCAACCAGCCCACCGGAGCGGGCTCCGATGACTGTTGCCCCACACAACTGTGCTTCCACCAAGACCATGCCAAATCCCTCGTCAACCGCTGGCAAGACGACGACATCGGCGCTCTGGTACTCGCTGGCCAGTCGTTCCTGCGGCATGGAGGGGACAAATTCAACACAGGAATCGACTCCGAGCGTCCGGGCCTGCGCGCGCACGGCAGGTTCCAGCGGCCCCTCCCCAATCAACCGCGCGGTGAACATAGACCCCTGATCTTTCAGCAGTCTTAAAGCGTCGATAAGGACATGGTTGCGTTTTTGTTCCGTGAAGCGCGTGACGGACAAGATCACCGGCGCATCCCGTCCACTGCCCCGCGACGGGCTGGGCACGAATGCGTCATCGTTGGGAGGCATGGGCACAATTCGCAATTTGCTGTCGAGGGCCGGGAACATCTCGCGCAGTGAATCCCCAAGCCATGACGAAACGACCGTTACAATCCGGGCCCGGGAAAACACCCGTGCCGCCAGCGGGCGAAGCCACGCTTTTGTCCGAAGTAGACGCAGGTCGGTGCCATGAAGTGTCACGATCAGAGGCCCGCGGAAGTTCAGACGGCGCGCGATCCATCCGGCAGGTATCCACCAATGGGCATGGATACAGGCGGGGTTGAACTGCTCGACTGCTTCGCGCGCCGCCCGGCCAAAGGACCGAAAAAAGCGCCAGTGCGCTCCCATGCTGCGCGGTCCTGCCAGAGTCAGCTTCCCCAAGTCTCCCCGGTACATCAAGGTCTCCTGCTCTTCCGTACCGTACGGGAACCGTTGCACAAGCACACCCTGCATCACCTCTTCGAAGGAAGCCCCTGGGTGATGCGGGGCCAGCACAGCGGCACGGAGACCGCGCCGTGTCGTCAGTTCAGCCAGCCGGGCCACAAACTGACCCGCAAAATCGCCGGAATACCGTGGATAATTGTGAGTCAGGTACAAGACATCGACTGGGGTGATGACATCGGGCACCATGATCACCTCATGGCCGCCTGCGTCGTCCGTACTGATTCTTGGGTCTGTCCGCTGCGGCAGAGGACGGGATCTCAGGTTCTCCACTGGCCGAGTCCACTCTGTCCGGATCGGTATGAGTTGCCGGCTCGGAAGTCGAAGACGCATCGCGGCGTGCGGCCGTGGAGCCAGACGACTCCGAATCAGCAGAATGCCCAGATCCTTCCGCAGGTTTTGCCTTTTTGAAAAGATCATCGACGACAGCGGCCGTCTCGGCACGATCCTCATACCGGGACGTGGGCTGCTGCAAAACAGTGTCCTCATGGCGCGCGTCCGGCGGCGTTTCGGTCACGGGTGGCGCTGGCTCTGTCGGCGGCAGCGGAGCCACTGGCTGGGAATCCCGCTGATCTGATTCACGACGACGTCGGAACTCACCGCGACGCTCTCCCGTGCGCAGCGCGCGACCGGGCCGGCGATCACCACGTGGCGGACGTTCACCGGTGGTCCCGGATCGCTGTTCACCGCTGGTCCGAGGAGAATGCGCTTCCTGTGCCGGCGCGGATGAGACCTGTGCCGAGTAGCTGCTTCCGGGTGGCGGATGGTAGAGCCGGAAATTGGGACCGCCGCGAAGCAAGGCAACTTGTTGGCGGATTCCCGCCACGGATTCTGCCAGGAATCCCAACGCAAAGAAGACTACTCCGGAAATTCCCAGCGTCATCACCAGGTACAGAAGCGGCCGATAACCGTGATTAAGAATGAACCGCTGGTAAACAGCCAACAGTCCAACAAGGAACGCCGCTGTCAGGAGCGCGGACCCCGTCAGGCCAAAGTACCACAGCGGGCGGCGCATCGTGTGGTATTGAAACTTGACCGCGAGAAGATCGAGGACTCCCCCGGGGATCCGCCAGAGCCCGAATTTGGAGCGGCCGGACGGCCGCGGGTAGAGGGTCACGTCGACTTCACCAATACGGTATCCCTGTTCGGCCACGATCGCGACCCAAAAGCGGTGCCAGTCATGCCGGTAGTCCAGCGCATCGACCAGCTCACGGCGGAGGGCTTTCACCGAATTGAGATCGGTCACCTGAATCGAAGGGAAGAGCCACCGCGAGATGCGGTTATAGATGCCCGACACAGCCCGCTTATTGTATACGCCGATCTTGCGGCCGGTCACCAGATCGTAACCTTCGCGCACCTTGTCGATCATGCGGGGAATGTCGTTGGGATGAAACTGACGGTCGGCAGGATAGAAAACGATGATCGATCCCTGCGCGACACTGAAACCTGCCTGCAACGCCTCGGTCAGTCCCCGACGGTGCGGGACGGTAACAATGCGCAGAAAACGGTGGACACGCTGGGCATCCACCAGACGCGCCAGAGTCCGGTCCGTGGAACCGTCGTCGACAGCAACGACTTCGAATGAAAATCGCGCCCGCCGCGCCAGTTCGCCGAACTGATCGAATAACGGACCCACGTTGCTTTCTTCGTTGTGAGCCGGAACAACTACGGTCACATCAGGTTTTCCCACTGTGTATGGTCTGTTCATCGCCCATCCGCCTGTGCCAGCCTCTCGGCCAGCTTGGAGTTCCCAGGACTGAGTTTTTGGGCATGTCGCCAGGCGTCGACCGCCTGTTGCCGCATGTCCCTTCCAGCCCCCTTGCGAAACATCTCCCATGCAACATCGCCGAACCGTGCCCACAGAACATAGTCATCATTGAAAAAAACCGTGGCATGCCGATAGGCATCCAGCGCGTTGTCCAACTGCCCCCGGCGTGAAAGGATGTCTCCCAGCCACCGCCACGCTGTGTAGCAGTTGCCCGAATCAGCCACCCATCGTGACGCATGACTCAACAGCGTATCGCCGGGATGCGAGTTCACATCAGATTTCAATCGCTCAAACGGGGATGGCTGGTAGGTGGAGGCGCGGGGATTGCCGCCCAACTCCGCTACTCGAAAAACGGTGATCGGGAGATTGCGGATCGTGTATTGCGCAACCCGATCGGCCTGACCAGCAATTTGCTTGTAGTCGCTGAAGAATGGATCATCGGACGGCTCGACGATGGCCACGTGAGTCACAGGAAACTTCTTAAAGAACTCCGGGTCTGGCTGAGCGACACCGAACATGGCAGGGAAATTGTGTAGCCGTCCTGTTTGCGTCAATGCCGTGGCGTAACTGCCGGTCAGGACCGCCTCCTCGCCCAAGACCTTCTGCAAATCGTCGTTAGCCGCCGCGATCGAGTACTGAGCCTGTGACCACCATTTCACGAAATATCGTCCCTGGTCAGCCAGCGATACAAGTAATGCCAAACCGGCCACCAGTTCGAGCACGCCGCGGCCTCGCACACGCGACGCCAGACCAGCCACCCGGTCAAGGACCCCACGTATTCGCGATCTTGGCCTCTTGCTCTTCTCACGCATTTGACGGGCGGCCCAAAACCAAGCGCCTGCAACAAAGAGACCCAACGGAAGTGCGACCTTGACGCCACGTATGACGGATGCTGATTTCCTCGGATCGATCCACGAAGAGATCAACAAATGCTGCAAACCAGTGGCCAAGATAATGGCCAGAATCGGCACAGCATACCACACGAGCCGTCCTGATTGTTCTTCGCGCGGTCGGTCCTCGCGTCCGGCCATGCGGCCAATCAGCCATCCCGCCGCGCCCGCCAACGGGTACAGCAGAACGATTTGGTAGCGCACCGGACGATAGTTGAACGGCATCAGAATTGCGTAGGCGCTCCAGAACCATCCCACAAGCGCCAGCGCAGCCGGGGAAATCCGGGAAAGAAGCCGCCCCTCTCGCATTTCGAGCGGGACCGGACCGGACCGGGAACTTTCGCGACTGGGCAACCGCACATCGCCTCTCCGAAGGTACCGCGTCACCATGAACACCATGCCCAGCAGTCCGCTGATACCGAGAACCGGCGCCCAAGTCAGCAATCCATTGCTGACCCCAAAATTATTGATCCCAAAGGAAAACCATTGGGAGATGAAGCCTCTGACCGAGGACAAGCCCACGGGCTTTCCATACAACTGGACCGACTGCTCCTTGAGGTAGGCAAGCACCTCGGACGACGCCGACAAATAGGCAAACACATACCAGACAATGAAGACGAATCCCATTCCAGCCGCATAGCCGAGGGGACGATACCAGCGCCTGGTTGGCAAATCATCCTTCGCCTGCCATCCGACCAGTGCATAAGCCAGCAAGAAAATGGGCGCGGCGTGGAGCGCCGTTACCTTGCCGAAGAATGTCCCGGCGCCAGCCACCACCCCGCCGACGATAGCCCACCACCATCGCCGCACGCTGGCAACAATTCCGAAGAAGGCCACGGCGAGCGTTGCATTGGAAGCCACCTCAAGAAATGGGACACGCCCATAGCTGACGAAAAGATAATTGACCGACAAGAAGAATGCCGCCGCCAAACCCGCGATAAGACCAAAGGCGCGCGCGGTTCCCCATGCCAGGAATAGCACACCGACCAGGTTCAGGATCGCCGCGATCAAATGCGAAGGCCCGATGCCCGGGCCGGTCACGAGAAACAGCAGGTAGGAGAAAAACCCAGTGATATTCTTCTGGAAAAAGACGAGCCGGTCATCATTGAACGGGTTCCATTCTCCGAAGACAAGCGCATTACGCGCATAAGACGTGTATTGCGGTGGATCGGTGGACAGATCCTGGCTCCAGGAAATATCAAACGGCGGGTCGGCGCTCAAGTGCACCAGCCGAACCGTCGCGGCCAGCGCGACCACGAGCAGGATGGCCGTCAGCCGCCAGCGGCGATCCTCGAGATAACGCACCCATCCCTTCCATCGCAGAGGACGCTCCGCAGGACGGGCCACCGGTCTTGGTATGGATCTCGTATCGGCTTTCTTCTCCATAGATTCAGTCGCGCACTGCGCACAGGTCAATCAATTAAAGATCGGCCGAACGCCGCGCTGCGTCCGCCACATGGTCAATCTGCGCATCCGTCAACTCGGCAAACATGGGCAGCGAAACAATGCGGCCAGCCAACCGCTCGGTCACCGGGAACGATGGCCAGCGACGATGCGCATAGGCCTTCTGCCGATGAATGGGGATCGGGTAGTGGATGAGTGTGCCAATCCCTTCTTCCTTCAGATCCTCCTGAAAACGGGAGCGATCGTCCACCTGCACGATGAAAAGATGGTACACGGATTGCGCGTCGTCATCAGCCGGGGGAAGCATAAGATTCGCGCCCGCCAGCCGCTGGCGATAGCGATCGGCATGCGCACG
>JAVHPP010000165.1:0-27151 GCA_036170655.1 Candidatus Zixiibacteriota bacterium
CGGTGATGTAACCTGCAACAGCAGCATAATATCGTATGGCGTCGCGTTCAATAGTATCCTGCTTATTATTCCGGGCCAAGGAGCTGGGTCGCGATCTGCGCGGCTCGTTCGGGCGGCAGCATGGCCAGCACCTTGGATGCATTGATGGGTTTCATATTGGGTAAGACCGCCAGAATCGTGCGGTCATCCAGTTTGGCCATGAGTCCCGCCAACTCCTCTTGCTTCATGCCATCCAGCAACTTGGCCATATACAATACCTTTTCGCCAGCGATGGCTTTCTTCTGGGAGAGCAATTCTTCCACCTGACCTTTGAGAGTTGCTAATTCCTGTTGTTCCGTCTGGAGTCTGCTTTCCTCAACGGCAATTTCTTTCCGGCGCTGTTCGAGATCAGAGATGGCGGCGATGGTATCGACTCCACCCTTCTGCGCCGCTTCGACCGCCGCGGCGGCACGGCCATATTCGGAGACATACTGCGTCACCGGCGATGCGGTCGAATCGGCCTTGCCGGTCTCTCCCCCCGGTACCGTTTTCTCTGTGTCACCGGCAATTTTCTGGGCATCAACAGGTGGTTTTTGATTGAAGACACCCATCATGTAGCTAAAAACACCAAGGAAGAGGACGAAGCACACCAGCCCGATCACAGCCAGCATCACCGTGCTGAATTTCTTGCCGGGCTTGGGTTCTGCGGCTGCCTTTTCCGCCGGTGCGTCTTTTGACGGTTCCTTGCTGGCTGACAGCTTGGGCTTCTCGTCTGCTGGGGCTGTTTTCTTTGCGTCTTCGGCCATGCTTCCCACCTCATTTTGCCCCGAGGGCAAAGTAATCCGACAATCATCTCGCAAGCGCCGTGCCGGACCATTGCCAGCAATGGGGCTACATCTGCAAGTCGTTGCCGGTCGTCATGATAGTGCGAGCCATTCCTTCGCCTATCGGAACTGGTGACAAGACCGCTGGGGATTGTTCAAGAGAGGATTGCCGTGGAAGGCGGCAAAAACTTCCTGTGGGTTACCGTTCAGCGGCCACCGCTTCCCCGAAGCGAGTGTCATCGATCTGGTCGCGAGTGAAGCGGTCGACTGCCTTGGCATCGTTTTCCTTCTGCTCTTCGCGCTGGCGTTCGTGGTTGTAGTCAAACCATTGACGCTGGCGCAGACGCTCGAGTGTTTCCGCCTCGCGTGCCTTCAGAATCAGTCTGTCCCGGGCGTCCTCCACCCGTTGGGCGGCCAAGCGGATCGCTTCGACTTGCGTTGCGACGTGACGTTCGGCGATTTCGAGGGCCAGTTGTGCTCCGCTCCATTCACGCACATTTGAGACGCGCGTGGAAAGAGTTCCATAGGAATTCTCGATCAGAGTGCAGTGACACCGTACTTCGGCGAGGACCGTTTCCATTTTATGCAGTTCATTTTGCTCGCGGGCCAGTGCGGCGGCACACTGCTTTTTCTCCGCTTGTTTGAGGTGCAACAGGCGTGCGAGTCGGAATCGAAACGGCTTCATGGCGAAACACGACGCCTTCCGGCGGATTTGACCTTACGCCTGCGTCGGCGCACTCGCAGCGATCGCAAGTGCTGCCGGGACACTCCCCGTCTGCAGCAGCGCCCGCAGACGCGCCCATGCCCCTGTATCAGAAGTGGTTTCACCGACATCCTGGCGCAGGAAACCGCTGAGACTGTCGTGCAGATCGATGGCACGGTCGATCCTTGGGTTTGACCCTTTCTTGTAAGCGCCGACGGCAATCAGATCTTCTGCTTCACGATAGGTCGCGAGGGCATCCCGCACTGCACCCGACAATTGCCATTCTTCGTGCGAGAGCACGTCGCTGGAGACTCGCGAGACTGATTCCAGCACGTCAACCGCAGGGTAGTGATTCTGCGACGCCAGGCGGCGCGACAATACGAGATGGCCGTCGAGGATGGCCCGGCACGAATCGGAAATTGGTTCGGCCAGATCATCACCCTCAACCAAGACTGTGTAGATGCCGGTGATCGAGCCGCGTGACGACCGTCCCGCGCGTTCAAGCAGACGTGGCAGGAGCGCGAAGACCGACGGCGGGAATCCGCGCGTCGTGGGCGGTTCACCCGCCGCGAGACCGACTTCCCGCTGGGCCAGGGCCCAGCGCGTGACCGAGTCGACCAGCAGCATGACATTGGCGCCGCGATCACGAAAGTACTCGGCAATCGTCGTTGCGGTGAGGGCCGCTTTCAGCCGCAGGAGAGCCGGCTGATCGGATGTGCAGACCACGGTCACCGACTTCGCACGCCCTTCCGAACCCAGATCGCGATCGAGAAAATCGCGGACTTCCTTGCCTCGCTCTCCGACCAAAGCGATGACATTGACATCGGCCGAGGATGTGCGCGCAATCATCCCCAAGAGCGTGCTCTTGCCCACGCCCGAGCCGGCGAACAATCCCATCCGCTGTCCTTTTCCCAGAGTGAGCATCGTGTCGATAACGCGCACACCGGTGGTCAGACGTTCCGTGACCCGCGGGCGGCTCAACGGATGTGGCGGCGACGACACCAGCGGACGGCGGACTGTTTCCGGGACCGGCCCGTGTCCATCAATCGGGTTGCCCAAGGCATCGACAACGCGGCCAAGCAGCTGATCCCCCACCGTGGTCGAGAGGGGTTCACCGGAGGCGGTCACAACCCATCCGGGACCGAGCCCACAATGATCGCCCACCGGCATCAGGAGAACCCGCCCGCGACGAAAACCGATCACTTCTGCCGGAACTTTCTGGCGCGTCTGCAACTCCTCGAGCATGCAAAGATCACCAATCCGGGCCGTCGGACCGTCGGCTTCAATCGTCAAGCCAACCAGTCCGCTGATTCGTCCGGTTGGCCGGACCACTTCGGCGTCGGCCACGGCCCTGGCATAGTGAGGCCAGTCCACAACAGGTATTGGCGATTGGGCCGCCAGTGGACGCGTCCGTAGCGGGACCAATGGCAGCGTAGCGATGCCTTCGTCGAAACTTTCAGGAATGGTCACCGTCATTGGCAGCATCACTCTGAACAAGCGGAACGCGATCAGCCCCGAAGCGGGGGTCTTCGACCTCTGTCTCCTGCGGTACGACAGCCAGCAACGATCCCTTGAGAACCGATAGTTGCTGTTCGACCCGGGCGTCAACGACCCCCAAGTCTGTCTCGACCAGACATCCGCTGATCCCGACATGTTCGTCGCCGACAACACGGATGTGACGGAATCCAGAGAAGTCATCGATTTTTTGCGACAGGAGTTGCTGGACATAAGCCAGATCCTGGGGATGGCAGCGGATGGTCACGCGGTCGCCTGCCGTCAGACGGGAGAAGGCCTCGCGCATGGCATGACCGATGCGCTCGGCAACCGGCGGACGGTCGCCGATGATTTTTTCCAAAGCCAGACAGATGAGTTCCACGATCTGCTGCTCGTTCGTGGCATACCAGTCCCGGCGCGTGCGGGTGAACTCCTCCCCCATGGCATCGAGGATAGCACCCATGCGTTCGGCGCTCGCCGCCTTCTCCGCTCCAGCCATGGCAGCGCCATCGTGGTAGCCGTTCTGGTACGCCTGCTCTAGAGCTTTTTGGTGTTCGTCCTGAAGCGCCACAATCCGTGCAGTGAACTCTTCCTCGGCCTCACGTACGGTCAGAGGCCGGGTGTCAATCGGATGGGCCACGCCGCGCGCCGCCTCACCGACCATGTAGTTCCTGGGCGAGACGGAAATTCGCCGGAGGACGCGTTCAGACGATGACATCGTCTTTGCCCCCGCGCCCGCTGATGATGACCTGTCCCTCTTCCTCGAGACGCCGTATGGCTTCGACGATTCGCTGCTGCGCCCCTTCGACATCCGACAGGCGCATTGGCCCCAGAAATTCGATCTCTTCACGGATCATGACTGCGACACGCTCCGACACATTCGAGAAGATCTTATGCTTGACATCTTCGGATGCCGCCTTCATGGCCACGGCCAGATCCTTGGTCTCGATTTCCTTGAGCACACGCTGGATCGAGCGGTCGTCGAGGAGGATCATATCCTCAAAGACAAACATCATGTTCTTGATCTGGTTGGCCATGTCCGCATCCTCCGTCTCGAGAATCTTCATGATGCGGCGCTCGGTGGTCGTGTCGATGATGTTGAGAATGCCGGCGACTGTCTTGACACCACCGGAGACAGACAGATCCCGTGCGGTCGTGGAACCAAATTGGCCTTCCAAAACCTCTTCGAGCTGGCGCAGCACTTCCGGCGATATCTTCTCCATCGTTGCCAGCCGCAGGGTCACCTCGGCCTGGAGTTCCGGCGACAGTTCCGAGACCACCGACGCCGCCTGCTGGGCCGAGAGCTGAGTCAGCAAGAGAGAAATCGTCTGGGGGTGTTCATTCTGGATGAAATTGGTCAGTTGACGCGGTTCGATGTTTTTCAGCAGTTCGAACCCTGTCTTGTGAAGACTTCCCTCCAGATGGGAGAGGAGCTCCTGGGCCTTACCGCGCCCGAGGGCCTCCTCCAAGAGTCCGCGCGCGTAGTCGATGCCGCCCTGGGCAATGTACTGACGCGCCATGAAGATGGCGTGACACTCCTTGATGACCTCTTCCTCCATCTGGGGAGTGACCTCAGGCAGGTTGGCAATTTCGACGGTGAGCTTTTCGATCTCCCGTTCACTCAGAGTTTTGATGATCTCGACGGCGACCTCGCGCCCCATGACCACGAGGGCGATGGCCGCCTTCTGAATCGGCGACAGTGGACTGGGTGCGACGGTCGCGTCGGCCATACTACCGCTCCACCATCATGGTCTTGATGACTCGCGCGATTTCGTCGGGCCGTTCCTTGGCCACGTTGATCATCTGATCCGACAGTCGCGCCTTTCGCCGTTCCGGAACAAGCGCGGGGATTTTGTCATCAATGATCGAAGGGACACCGGATAGATCACCGGCGGCGGCGGTTCCGGACGTCAACCCCCCGAGCATGCGCCCGGCTTTCTTGAGAATCTTGAAGCCGATAAAGAGCGCGGCGAGAATAGCGATGCCATAGCCAACTTTGCGGGCGATGTCATAGTAGAACTCCCGTTTCTCGATCTTCTCCAGTTCCTTGCGGTCTTCTTGCAGTTGGGAGTTGTCGAAGGCCACACTCACGACCTCGACGTGGTCGTTCCGCTCCGGCTGAATACCGACAGCGGACTTGACCAGCGCCCCGATACGATCCAATTCCTCCTGCGACCGCGGCGTGAACGTGGCGGGCTGGTCCGCGCCTGCGCCTGTCCCTGCGCCTTCGGGCTTGCTGTAGGTGCCATCAACAATGACAGACACCGTCAGTCGCTGGATTGTGCCCACGGCGGAGACGATCTTCTGGACCGTCTTGTTCACCTCGTAGTTGGTGAGCGTGTTTTCCTTGCTGGTCTGTCCGCCGGACTTGCCGCCCTCGGCATCGGTGTTGTTGTCCGATGTTTTTTCCACCGTTTGTTCCTGCGAAACGATGGCGAGATTCTCTGGATCGTATTGTTCGACGGTCTTTTCGGCCTGCTCAAAATTGAGAGTTGCATTGACACGGACAATGGCCTTCCTCGCGCCCAGCACCCCATCCAAGAGAGACTGCGACTTGTCCTGCAAGTACATCTCGACGTCTTTCTGCAGTTCAAGCTGCCGGTTTGACATCGCGCCCAGTGACGATTCGTCTTCGGCCGCGGAGAGCAGCGTGCCATTCTGATCGAGCACGGTCACACGCGAGGCGTCGAGTCCCTCGACGGCTGATGCGACCAAGTGCGTAATTGCGGCCACTTTCCCGCGTCCGAGTGAACCCGATCTGACCTTGACCAGCACCGACGCCGTTGTGGCTTTTTGATCCTGTTTGAAGAGACGGTTCTCGGGGATGACAATATGGACACGCGCCGCGGACACTTCCTCCAGCGACGCGATCGATTTGGCGAGTTCGCCTTCGAGCGCGCGCCGGTAGTTGACCTTTTGCAGGAAATCGGTCATCCCCAGATTGGTCTTGTCGAAGATTTCAAATCCGACAGACCCGGAACGGGGAAATCCCGCCGCCGCCAGCCGAATGCGGACATCGGGAACATCACTTGACGAAACGAGAATCGAAGTGCCTCCATCCGAGACGCGGTAGGGCACTTTCATCTGGTCCAATTGATCGATGATCTGACCGGCCTCTTCAGCGGGGAGGCGTGAAAACAGCACGCCGTATGTGACATGGCGCGCCCACCAGCCGACGCTGACAACGCCGACAATCAGGCCGATAACAATTGTAATCGCCATGAAACGCCGGTTCGCGTCCATGGCGCGGAATGTGTCCAGCCAATGTATAAACACTCACACCCTCCTATGGCTCAGTGAAGAAGCCCGACGTGCTGTTCCGGCAGTGGCAGTCAGACTCATATCTGCATGCGCATCAGTTCCTGGTAGGCCTCCACGAGGCGGTTGCGCATCTCCACCAGAAGCTCGAATTCCGTTCCGGCCTCCTCGGCAGCGATCATGACGCGATGGAGCTCGGTTGTGTCACCCGCGTACAGGCTTTTCTCGGCGGCCGCCGCCTGGGCCTGCGTCTGGTTGACATCATCGATCATCCCGGCGAAGACGTTGTCCGGCTTGCCTGGTTCGATCTTTAGTGTCTGCCCCGGTGCATCGCCCAAGGGCAGCGTCTGTCCAAGTTCCGGACGAATGGGATTGATCATGGTCATGCGACCACATCCACGTAGCGGCCCAGGTTCGGTGCGAAGTCATCGTCTGCGGGATGCGAAATCGCTGCCACGGGATGGCCTTCGGCAGGGGCCGGGCCTCCTCCAAACAGCCGAACCATCATGGCACGTTCGTCGGTGTCGCGCAGGGCCGCCGCTGGCGGGCTGGCCGGCGCCACGGGAACAGCGTGTATTGGTGTCATATAATCCATAGTAGCTCCGTTTCTACTCCGTCTGGTGTCTTGCTACCGGCGGGTGCATCGGGGGCTCTCGCGATCCCCTGTGGAGCACCGCCGGGGCCATTCACTTCGGGGCTTGCCGAAAACAATCCCAATCGTCATTCCCGCGAACGCGGGAATCCATTTTGTTCTTTCGACGCTCGAAATGGACCCCCGGTTCAGGCTTGTTGAAAAACTGGGCAGACGAGAGTGTCTGCCCCACTCTCCCTCACGCAAGTTCTTGACTCTCAGTGGCGCGGACACTCCTGTCCACGCGTGCGGAGGGCCAATCTGAGGTTTTTCAACACGTCCTTTCGCGAGGGTGACATCACGAGGTATAGACTGCTCGTTCGGTGTTTCAATAGACCGTTCAGGGCGGACAGGATAGCCCACTTCGCGATACTCAGTTCTCATATCTCGAGCGCCTTCTTCACCATCTGCTTGACCGATTCTACCGTCGTCAGATTGGCCTCGTAGGCCCGTTGGGCCGACATGAGGTCCACCATTTCGGTAATGATCTCGATGTTCGGCATTTCGACGTAACCGTCGGGGTTGGCGTCGGGATGTGTCGGATCGTACACCATGCGCGGCTGCTCATTGGGGTCGGTCTTAATCTTGGCTGCGACAAAATTGCCTGATTCGTTCAACGCGCTGGGACCGGTTCCCTCCGGCGCACGGTGCGCGTCACGTGTGCGCCGCAGTTCCAAGTGCGCCGTCTGCAACTGATCGACGAAGGTTGTGCGCTGGTTGGGCGCATCGAAGACCACGCGCTGACGGCGGTACGGGCCACCTTGCGGTGTGCGCGTCGTCTCGGCGTTGGCGATATTCTCCGAAACGATATTCATCTTGCGGCGCTGTGCGGAAAGACCGTCAGCGGCCACTGCCAGTGTGCGAAAGTCCCCGATTCCCATGATGCTCCTATAAGCGGCCGCGAATAGCGGTGCGCAACGCTGCGAACTTGCGGCCGATCAGCTTGGCCGCAACATCGTACTCGAGCTGGTTCTGGGCAACGTTGACCATTTCACGATCAATATCCACACCCGTGGTCTGCCCTTTGGGGATGGGCTCGCGTGTCACACGCGGGGCGCGCGTCTGGTCGATTGCCCCCACATGTCCTGGCCGCGTTGTTCGCATGGACAGACGGGGCGCGCCGCCCATGGCGGCCTGCAGTTCGGCTTGGAAGTCAATGTCCTGACGCTGGTAGCCCGCGGTCTCCGCGTTGGCCACGTTGTTCGTCAAGAGCTTCTGACGGGCTGCGGCCAGATCGAGCGCGCTTTGCAAACGCGGTATTCCGGTCTTATTGAACAGAATATTTTGAATAGGTGTTGGCATCCCGTCTATTCCCCCGCTGGGCGGACATGCAAAGTTCGTGCCAAAACCACCGAGTTCAGGCAACGGGCCATGGATCAACAAGTTGGAAATAGCGGATCTGGTATTCCGGTGAAGTCACGCGCTGCCATGGGAATTATTTTCCGTCGGCGGTTGGCGTCCTCGTGCAGATCGAGACCGCTATGGCAAATCCGACCAACCTCGTTCTTCGCCCAAAGAAAGAGATTGACAGCAAATCGAAATCGGGCGTGGCTATTCCTAACGACGGTATCGGACCATGCAAGACCCAGCGCAGAACTAACCCAATCCCTTCAATTCAGGGACGATCATCCCATTCGTTCTGAGAGAGGAATCCGATTGGACGCTTTCAGTTTACAATGTCGCCGGACAGGTCGTCCGCAGGTTGTTCGGCCACGATGTCGCGGGCCGCGGGAGCATCCAATGGGATGACCTCGACAATTCCGGGAGCAACGTGGCATCGGGCGTTTACCTGTATCGCCTAAAGAGCAGGAACTTTGAATCTGCGAAGAAGATGGTCGTACTCAAATGAACGGTCGCGTGCTGCGGACTTGTGCGCCACGAGGCTTCCATTCAGACAGGTGACGGATAATATGACGGCCACCCAGTGAAAACCAGATTCCCGGTTACGGCCGTGTTGAAGACCTCCGATCCGCCGAATGCCACCAAGTCATCTCAGCGGGAGGGCAAGACTTCGGCCGAGCCTTTTTTGTCTTCCGCCGAAATGAGGCTCGGCAGGAGCCTCGCCCACCCAACATTTCAAATAGTAAATTCTCAGGCAGAGTTTTTCACCACGGCCGCAAGCGGATAATGACAAAACGCTACATGAGCAGAGCGATGACCTGAGGCGAAGAATATCCGGGGGGCGTCACGCCGATTGCTGTTCCGCTGCGGTGACGGTGTTGGCCATCAGCATGGCGACGGTCATGGGACCGACGCCACCGGGGACGGGCGTAATTGCGCCGGCGGCCTGCGACACGGATGGGAAATGCGCATCACCGACGAGACGGTACCCCTTGGGAACAGCCGGATCGGACACACGGTTGATGCCGACGTCGATGACAGTCGCGCCGGGTTTGATCATGTCGCCCGTAATTGATTCCGGGCGCCCCATGGCCAGGATGAGGATGTCGGCGCGGCGGCAGTGCTCGGCGAGATCGCGGGTTCGACTGTGACAGAGGGTGACCGTGGCATCGCCCTTCGGATTCTTGAGCGAAAGCAGAATTGAAAGCGGCCGCCCGACGATGTTGCCGCGTCCCAGCACGACGACGTCGGCGCCGGATGTTGGAATCCCCGAACGAACGAGCAACTCGACGATGCCCACCGGTGTGCAGGGAAGCAAACGGGGAAAGCCCAAGGTCATGGCGCCGATATTCTGCGGATGGAAACCGTCAATGTCTTTGCGCGGATCAATAAGCCCCACCAGCGCCGCTTCATCCAATCCCGCCGGCAGCGGTGACTGGATAATATAGCCATGCAGATCGCTGCGGCGATTCAGTTGAGCAATCAGCGCGGCAACATCCGCGAAGGTTGCCGTCGCCGGCCAGCGGATGACTTCGGAGGCGATTCCCATCGCCTCGGCCGTCTTCTGCTTAGCGGACACATAGACGCGGGATGCCGGATCATCGCCAACCAGCACAGCGGCCAAGCGTGGCGTGATGCCGCGCGCACGCAACACACCGATGCGATCCGTCAATTCGGCGCGGATCTGCGACGCAATGGGCTTACCCTCAAGGAGACGAGCGGTCATCTGGCATCCCTGCATTCAATCCATCAGAAACTCGAATGCGTCATACGTCGCCGGGAGGGACGGATCGGGGTTCATCCGAGTTGATCTCCCGTGGCGGCAGACCGAAATACTCGCGGACCGAGGGTGTACCGTCATAGTCGAGGCGGAAGCGTTCGATTGCTGTAGCGCGCCCGCTGGCCTCATCGACATCGACCACTACGGCGGAGAGTTTCACATCGCCATCCGCCATCTGAAAGCGGTGCGGCAACGCGGTGAGAAAGCGCGCAATGGCATCCTCCGGCCGTGCCCACAAGACCGAATCGTGCGGGCCGGTCATGCCGGCGTCGGTCAGGTAGGCCATCCCCTTGGGAAAGATCCGTTCATCGGCCGTCTGGACATGGGTGTGCGTGCCGATCAACGCGCTCACCCGTCCATCGATGTAGTAGGCGAGCGCCTGCTTTTCGGATGTCGCTTCGGCGTGGAAATCGACAAAGATGATGTTGGTTTCCATGCGCAGCCGTTCGATCTCGTGGTCGGCCGTGCGAAAGGGGCAGTCGATCTCCTTCATGAAAACGCGTCCTTGGAGATTGAGAACGCCGACCGGGATTCCCGCTGCGGTTTTCCTCACCACAGCGCCCGCGCCGGGCGCGCCCGGAGGATAGTTCGCCGGACGCAGGAGCAACGGCTGTTCGTTGAGCACCTCGTGGGCCTCGGTGCGGTCCCAGATGTGATTCCCGGAGGTCTGCACATCAATGCCGTAGGTGAACAGCTTTTGGGAGATTTCGCGTGTAACGCCATATCCGCCGGCGGCATTCTCAACGTTGGCGATGACGAAGTCGATTTCGTATTTCCGCTTGAACCCCCAGAGCAGTTGTGAGACCACCCAACGGCCCGGTCGCCCGGTAATATCGGCGATGAACATGATGCGCATGGGAGCGTCTCAATATGAAGGGCGACCCGTCGGGTCGCCCCTGCCACAAGTTGGTTTATCGCGCGTAGTCAACGGCGCGGGTTTCGCGGATTACGGTCACCTTGATCTGTCCGGGATATTGCATCTCTGCCTGAATCTTCTTGGCGATATCATTGGCCAGGAGGGTTGCGCCAACGTCATCGACGGACTCGTTTTCGACGATGACACGGACTTCACGCCCTGCCTGGATTGCATACGCCTTGGCAACACCGGTGAACGAGTCGGCCAGTTCTTCGAGTTTCTCCAGGCGTTTGACATATCCTTCGAGCGATTCGCGGCGCGCTCCCGGCCGTGCGCCGGAAATCGCGTCCGCCGCCTGGACAAGAATTGGATACGGCGAGAGCGGCGGCACATCGCCATGGTGCGCCTCAATGGCATTCAGCACCAGCGGGTGCTCGTTGTACTTTTTGAGGAAATTCACGCCGATCTCGATGTGCGTGCCCTCGGTGTCGCGGTCAATAGCCTTGCCGATGTCATGCATCAGGCCGCACCGTTTCGCCAGCATCGGATCGAGGCCAAGTTCGGCGGCCATGATCCCGCAGAGTGTCGCCACTTCGACAGAGTGCGACAGCACGTTCTGGCCGTAGGAAGTACGGAAGCGCAGTTTCCCCAAGAGCCAGACCACATCACGGTGCAAGCTGTGGATCCCCACCTCGAAGCAGGCTTGTTCGCCCGCTTCGCGGAGGATGACTTCCATCTCTTTTTCGGTCTTCTCGACGATCTCTTCAATGCGCGTGGGATGGATCCGCCCATCGGCGACCAGCTTCTCCAGCGCCATCCGCGCGATTTCGCGACGGACCGGATCGAAGCCGGAGAGAATCACGGCCTCGGGGGTGTCGTCGACGATCACATCAATGCCGGTGGCGGTCTCGAAAGAACGGATGTTGCGTCCCTCGCGCCCGATGATGCGCCCTTTCATCTCATCCGAGGGCAGACTGACGACCGAGACAGCGGTCTCCGCTGTCTGCTCAGCCGCACAACGGTAGATGGCGCTGACGATGATTTCGCGCGCCTCTTTCTCGGCGTTGAGCTCGGCTTCCTCGAGGATCTCTTTGGCACGGGCGGCCGCCTCACGGCGGACCTGACCTTCAAGGTTCTCCATCAGGATCTTTTTGGCCTCATCGGTGGTCATGCCGGCTACGCGTTCGAGCTGTTTGTTCTGCTCTCCGATCAGGCGATCCAATTCGCCTTCACGTCCTCGCAGCGCCTTTTCTTTGGCAGAGAGGGCTTTTTCACGATTCTGAACGTCACGATCCTTTGTCTGCAGGACATCGACCTTGCGATTGAGAGCATCTTCCTGATCGGCAAGACGCTTCTCTACCTTCTGTTGCTCAGTGCGTTTGACCTGTAGTTCGCGTTCAAAGTTGACCTTGGCTTTGTACCATTCATCTTTGGCCTCAAGAAGCGCTTCTTTCTTCTTGATCTCCGCTTCCCTTTCCGCCTCACGAATGATCTGGGCAGCCATTTCATCGGCGCGGGCGATCTTGCCGCCGCCAATTTTGCGGGCCAGGAGCCATCCCAACAACGCAAACAAGCCCGCCACGCCGACCAGTACCACGGCGAACAACCACAAGGGCAATGGACTGCTCATGTCGCTCTCCATATCCGGCACTCGCGATCAGCGGCGGGGGGTGCAAACGCCCTGCCGCGGCGCCATCGGGCAAAGATTCGGTTGTACGGTTGGTTACAGGAAAGGTTTAGACGCTGGCTGCCGAGCTTTCTCCCAGACGCCCATCCAGCCATTCCAGAATGCCGTGGGCCTTGGTCTCGACTTCCTCCAGCTTTCGTTCGGATTCACGCCGATGGGCGAACAGTTCATCAGTGATGTTCAGGGCCGCCAAAATGGCTATCTTGGCAGTCGGCAGGTTTGGGGACCGGTCAGCAACCTTGCGCATAGAACGATCGACATAATCGGCCACCCGGGACATATATTCCGGGTCGGTGTCCTTGCCCCCCCTGAGAGGGTAATCCTCACCGAAGATACTGACTCGCACTGACTTGTTCGACGTTTCCACGAACTTATCTCAACTTGTCCTTGACGTCTTCACGCTAACCCTGTGATCAACCGCGATCTATCTATAAAAACACAACACCCCGTTTGGGATAATTCCCCATCGGCTGGGAATTGTCAAGGTCATTTTTTGTCGGACAGGTGAACTAAGTGAGCCCGCGTTCGTACTCGGCCAGCCGTTCGATGAGGCGGCTGAGACGTGCCTTGATCTCGCTTAGCTGTGAGACGGGGACTTGCGGGGGTTGTTCCGCGAACCGGTTGGCTGCCGCGGCTTGTGCCTTGAGGCGATTTTTCAGTTCGCTGTTATCGGCCGCGAGAGAGGCTCGCTCGCTTTCCAGACGCTCGATCCGCTCGAAGGTCCGTTTGACCGACAATTCCAGACGATCCAGCTCGGTCAGTTCCATAGAGTTCATGCGTTTGCGCGTGTGGCCGTTATTGGCGACCACCGCCGGTGGAACTTACAGAGCTTAGATTAATGTAACGCTTTAACCGTGTCAAGCAATTTCATTGGACCCAGACCGATCGTGTCCCGAATCTGCCCGGCTGTCAAGCAAAGCTTTAAGTCGTCGATTAATTGATGAAGACGATCTTGATGGTCTGGACGATTCCGGTTACCCCAAGTCTTCGGGGGACCTATCCCCTCAAGCGTGCGCCGTATTTATTTTCAAGTCTGGCGATGATGGCGTGGTGGACCTCGTCGGTTTCGCTGTCGGTCAGCGTCCTGTCGGGGTGGCGATAACTGATCGAGAAAGCCAGGTTGACCTTGCCTTCGGGAAGCGGACGGCCCGAGTACCGGTCGAAGAGCCGGATCGCATCCAGCAAAGCACCACCGGCCGAGCGGATCGTCTTCAGGATGTCGCCGACAGCAACCGTCTCGTCAACGACAATGGCCAGATCACGGAAGGCAGCGGGAAACCGCGGAAGCGGACGGTACTTCTGCACCGGTCGTGTTTTTCCAGCCAGCAGATCGAAGTCAAGGACGGCAGCCCAGACAGGCTCTTTGACACCGAATCGGCGGGCATGGACAGGATCGATCAACCCCATCAAGCCAAAAGCGAGATCCGGCCCGACCGGTTCGGCCAAGATCACAAATCCCTGCGCGGTAGCAAAGGGCGTAGTCGAGCCGGGAGCGATCGTGAACTCCTGGCCCCAGCGAGCCAGAAACTCACTGACAATTCCCTTGAGATCGAAAAAGTCATAGGCGCGGACCGCCTCTCCCCAACCCGCGGATGGCGCCCGACCGGAAAGGCCGATGATCAGTTCCGTTCGCTCGGAGTATGACGGTTCGCCATCCTGCAACTGGAAGACACGGCCGATCTCATAAACCGGGATCGAATCGACCTGACGGTTCTGATTGTGAGCGATCACCCTCAGCAGTGTCCCATAAAGGTCAGGACGCAGGATGGATAGATCGGCCGAGAGCGGATTGCGCAGAACGACATGGCGCGCCGAATCGACGAAGGCCGACGACGGATCGGTCAGTGAATTGCCGATGATCTCATCCAAGCCCAGTCCTTCCAGCAGGTCACGGGCACGGCTCTTGTGGGAGGCGACAAGATCACGGCGGGTGGGGAGCGTCCCGGCGGCGCGGCGGCTGACCGGGATCTTCTCGTATCCGTAGACGCGCGCGATCTCCTCAACAAGATCGATTTCCCGGGTCACGTCCGGACGGAACGTCGGCACGGTAACAGTTGCGGGTTTGC
The DNA here is from genome assembly GCA_036170655.1 of Candidatus Zixiibacteriota bacterium. Lineage (GTDB taxonomy): Bacteria > Zixibacteria > MSB-5A5 > WJJR01 > WJJR01 > JACRMA01. Next base: position 14,620 of record JAVHPP010000165.1, read on the forward strand.
CGGTTGAGACACCGAATTCGAGCGTCGCCAGAATGCTAATCATCGAGGGTGTTGCCAGATTCGTCCCCAGCACACGGTTCACGCGCTCCGCATCGAGCTCGAGTTTGACCGGCTCGATCGGACGCGGATAGACGTCGGCCGCACGCGCAAGGACCTCTCCACCAGTCAGACGGGAAAAGAGTTCGGCTGCCCGATCGAGCGCGTAGGGGATACCGTTGGGATCGGCACCCTTCTCGAAGCGCAATGCCGATTCGGTCGCCAGACCCAGCCGAGTCCGGGTACGCCGGATGCGCGGGGAGGAGAAGTAGGCGCCCTCGATGAGAAATGACGTCGTGCGCTCTGTGACCTCGGAATCGACCCCGCCCATGATCCCACCGATGGCCACACTCTGCTCCCCATTGGTTATCATGATAGCATCCGCAGGCAGCTTACGGCGGACATCGTCGAGGGTGACAAACTCTTCGCCGGGGAAAGCGGTTCGGACGACCACCCGGCCACTGGGGAAGCTCTTCAAATCAAAGGCGTGAAGCGGCTGCCCGGTCTCCATCATGACAAAGTTGGTGATATCGACGGCATTGTTTATCGGGCGAATGCCCGCGGAGCGAAGCCGCCTTTTAAGCCAGAACGGCGACGGGCGCACATATCCCTTTCGGACGATGCGTGCGGCATAGCGGGGACATCCATCGGCGTCCTCCATCATCACATGCAGATGCGCATCGATCGGCTCGCGCGATTCGTTCACTCGGATTTCCGGACGGCGCACACGTCCCCCGACCAAGGCGGCCACCTCGCGCGCAATCCCGAAGACCGAGAGGCAATCGGCCCGATTGGGCGTCAGTTCGAACGAGAGCGATACTTCATCCAAGTTTAGTGCGCGCCAGAGGTCGTCACCAACAGTGAATTTCTCCGGGTCAAATTCCATCAGTGTGCCGGCGTCAGGAGACAGTCCCAATTCATTCTCTGAGCAGCACATTCCCTCCGAGGGGACGCCGTCGAAATCACGCACGCGGAGCGGCTCACGCCGCAACAGCGGGAGTTCCGAGCCGGGAAGCGCAAGTGGAACGAGCAAACCGACCTGGGCATTGGGAGCACCACAGACAACCGATTTCTTCCCTGCGCGGACATCCACAGTGAGCACGCGGAGATCCGGACGACTCGGATGAGGTACGGACGATTCGATTCGTCCGATGACGACCTGCGTAAAGCGATCAAAAACGGGCTCGATGGCATCGACAGCCGTGCCAATGCTGGTCAGATGCTCCGCGAGTTCGGACGGTGTCCAGTCAAAGGTCACGTATTCTTTGATCCACTGGTAGCCGACTTTCATGTCAGTCGTCCTGTCCGGTCAATTGCCCTGCGTTGTGGGAGGGCGAGGCTCCCGCCAGCCTTACTACATGCCATCCGCTGAAGAGGCTCGGCAGGAGCCTCGCCCTCCCCTCCGCGGGACGGACATAGGGAGAAGCGCCAGGGCGCGCACCCCGATCAGAACTGGCGCAAGAAACGCAGGTCGTTTTCATAGAAGAGCCGAATATCATCGATACCGTGTTTGAGAATGGCGATCCGTTCAATGCCCATACCAAAAGCGTAGCCGGAAAAAACCTTGGGATCGTAGTCCACCGCGGCGAATACAGCCGGATCGATCATGCCGGCTCCAAGGATCTCAAGCCAGCCCTCGTGCTTGCACATGGAACAGCCCTTTCCTCCACAGAGAAGACACGAAATATCGACCTCGGTCGATGGCTCCGTGAAGGGGAAGAAACTGGGACGGAAGCGCAACTTGACGTCCGAGCCGAAGAATTCCAGCACAAATGCGACAAGCACTCCCTTCAGATCACTGAAAGAGACGTCAACGTCAACAAAGAACCCCTCGACCTGATGAAAGACGCAGTACGAACGCGCGTTGATCGCCTCATGACGATAGGACCTTCCCGGCGCCAGAATGCGCACGGGCGGACGCCGCCGTTCGAAAACGCGAACCTGGACAGGCGACGTGTGCGTGCGCATTAGATACTCGTCATTGATGAAGAACGTGTCTTGCATGTCGCGTGCGGGATGATCGGGCGGGAAGTTGAGCGCGCCGAAGTTGTAGTATTCCGTCTCGATTTCGGGTCCGTCGGCGATCTCAAAACCCATCCCATAGAAGATGGACACAACTTCGTCCATGGTCTGGGTCAGGATGTGACGGCGCCCATGGGGACGCGGACGTCCGGGGAGAGTGTAATCGTACGCCGGCCGCACGGCGGCCAACAACTCGCCATCCGCATCACCAAAGAGCGCGGCCAGGGATTCCTTGATGCGGTTGGCCCTCTCCCCCACGTCACGGCGGGCCTCGACGGGCAGGTCTCTCAGACCCCGGAGAATGGAATTGAGCGAGCCCTTACGGCCCAAATAGCGAATGCGTACCGCCTCACGTTCCGGTAGCGGCGCATCGGCCCATTCGCGACGCGCGGACTCTTCGAGTTCTTTCAACTGCCCGGCAATGTCTTCCACGATTCCCACAGATCATGTTCTCCGTCTCGCGACCGGACAAAAAGAAAACCCCGTTCGGGGAACGGGGTCAATAGTCATTTCGACCGGGCGCTCCTCACCCGGAGTGAGACTGATCGGTCATCACTCGGCGATCGACCGGGCCACCGCTTCAAACCCCTTGGGATCGGTGGCGGCCATGTGGGCCAAGACCTTCCGATCGAGTGTGATGCCGGCCTTTTTCAGGCCATCGATCAAGCGGCCGTAGGTCAATCCGACACGATGGGCTGCAGCATTGATGCGCACGATCCACAGGGCGCGCATGGTGCGTCTGCGGGCACGGCGATCGCGGTAGGCGTACTCCCAGCCCTTCTCCACGGTTTCGCGGGCAGCGCAATACTGCTTGCGCCGTCCGCCAAAATTGCCCTTGGCGGCTTTGAGATAACGCTTATGGCGACGGTGCGCGGCAACGTTGTTGGTAGCTCTTGACACGTGATTATCCCTTCTGATCGCGTCAGCAGACGGTCATCCGTACGGAAGCATCGTCCTTATGCGGCGCATATCGGCCGGAGAAACGAGCGCACTCCGACGGAGATGGCGTTTCCGTTTGGTGGTCTTGCAAGTGAACATGTGGCTGGAATAGGCCCGGCCACGCTTGTAGAGGCCGCTCTTGGTGCGTCTGAATCGTTTGGCTGCGGAGCGGTTGGTTTTCATCTTTGGCATAGGTCACATCTTTCGCTATAAGCTCTTCTGCCTCTTGGACGTTCTGCCCAAGAATCTTCTATTATACAGGAAATACGTCCGGTGTCAATAAGAATTATTGCAGTTCGCAGCCACGGACGGAACACCGTGCCCCCACAGGCCTTGCCACCGGCAAACCAGTTATTCCTGCGAAGAACGCCCGTCAGAGACTTGTGGCGTGGAGAGCGTGCTTTTCGTATTGCCAGCGGCCGCACCCGTCGCGGGGGGGGCTGATGATTCCGTCTGGCGTCCGTCCTCTTCCTTCGGCTTGGCAGCCCCGCGTTTGGGATTGATGATCAGCGACATGTGACGGCCTTCCATACGAACGGAGGGCTCGGGTTGGCCAACGTCGGCCAGCATCTCTTTGACGCGTTCCAGAATCCGGTAGCCGAATTCGGTGCGGGTCATCTCCCGTCCCCGGAACTCGACGTAGGCACGGACCTTGTGTCCATCCGTGAGAAACTCGCGCAGGCGCTCGGTTTTGAAGTTGATATCATGCTCGTCGATTTTCGGACGGAACCGCATTTCCTTCAACTGGGTCGCGTGCTGCCGTTTTTTGGCCTTCTTGGCGTTTTTGGCCTCCTCGTATAGGTACTTGCCAAAGTCGAGGATGCGGCAGACAGGCGGGTGGGCACTGGCAGAGATCTCAACCAAGTCCAGCCCCTGGTCCTGGGCCTGCTTCAGGGCATCACGCGTGGCCATGATTCCCAGTTGGGCGCCATCAGAACCAATGACACGCACTTGGGGGACGCGGATGCGATGGTTGATGCGAATCGACGGCTGACGCGGAACGACGATGGGAACACACCTCCCCCCGCTCTGAGAGCGGGGCACTGTGGTTAGGCGCCGACGCTGACCCCCGGCTGGTCCTGCGCACGGATCAAGGCGGCGAATTCCTCCACCGGCTTGGTTCCCATGTCATGACCGCCGTGGACACGGACGGACACCGTATGAGACAGGGACTCGCGGTCCCCGACAATTAACATATAGGGAATTTTCTGGATCTCGGCTTCGCGGATCTTCAGTCCGATTTTCTCGGGACGATCATCGTACCGGACACGCACGCCGGCATCACGGAGTTCTCGCGTCACTTGTTCCGCATATTCCTGTACTTTTTCTGTGACGGACAGGACGATGGCTTGTTCGGGCGCCAGCCACACGGGGAACAGGCCGGCAAAGTGCTCGATCAGCACGCCGAAGAAGCGCTCCAGCGATCCGAGCAGGGCCCGGTGCACCATCACAGGGCGGTGTTTCTTACCGTCGGTCCCAACATAGGATAAATCGAACCGTTCCGGCAGGTTAAAATCAAACTGAATCGTCCCGCACTGCCAGGAGCGGCCAATGGCGTCCCGGACATGCAGGTCGATCTTGGGGCCATAGAAGGCGCCACCGCCTTCGTCAACTTTGAAGGCGAGGGAGCGCGCCTCCAAGGAGTGACGAAGCGCGTCTTCGGCCATCCGCCAATCGGCCTCCTCGCCGATCGCCTTGGCGGGACGGGTTGAGAGATAGACTTCGATGTCGGAGAACCCGAAGGCGGCATATATCGACAGCGAGAAATCCAGAACCTGCAGGATTTCATCTTCCACTTGATCACGACGACAGAAAATGTGCGCATCGTCCTGAGTGAATCCACGGACCCGGAACAGCCCATGCAGGACACCGGCCCGTTCAAAGCGATAGACCGTGCCGAGTTCCGCCCAACGCAGCGGCAGGTCGCGATACGAACGGAGGTCCGATTGATAGATCAGAATGTGAAACGGACAATTCATCGGCTTCAACTGATAGGGGTTGTTTTCCACGTCAAAAGGCGGAAACATGCTCTCCGCGTAGAAGCCCGTATGTCCCGACGTCTCCCACAAACGCAAGCGCGCGATGTGGGGCGAGTAGACCAGATCGTATCCCGATTCCTGATGACGCCGATACCAGAACTCTTCGATGCGCCGGCGTATGAAAGCCCCCTTGGGATGCCAGAGGATCAGGCCGGCGCCCAAATCCTCTTGGATAGAAAAGAGTTTGAGCTGCTTGCCGAGACGCCGGTGGTCGCGTTTCTGCGCTTCTTCACGACGTTGCAGAAATGCGTCCAACTGCTTGCTGTCGGGGTACGAGACACCATAGATCCGCTGGAGTTGAGGATTGCCTTCCGCATCACGCCAGTAGGCGCCGGCAATGGAGAGCAGTTTGAACGTCTTGATCCGTCCGGTCGACGGCACGTGCGGTCCGCGGCAGAGATCGAGGAACCGGGAATGTCCGTAGAGGCTGATCTGATCCTGCCTCTGGTCAATCTGCTGGAGAATCTGAAGTTTGTAGGTCTCCTGTCGATCGCCGAAGATCTGCCGCGCTTCATCGGCATTGCACTCGCGACGGGCAAAGGGAGCGTTTTCCGCGACGATCTCGGCCATTCGTTTTTCGAACATCGCGAGGTCTTCAACCGTGAACGGTCGCGGCGGGTCGAAATCGTAGTAGAAGCCCTCTTCAATGGGCGGTCCAATGGCGAGTTTGGTGCCGGGCAGAAGTTCGGTTACCGCCTGTGCCATAATGTGGGCCGACGAGTGCCAGAACACCTCGCGTCCCTCGGGTGCATCAAAAGTCAGGATTTGAATCGCGGCGTCCTGCGTGATCGGAGTCGACAGGTCACAGACATGCCCATCCACTTTGATGGCCAAGGCATCCTTGGCCAAACGCGGGCCGATAGCTGCCGCGACGGCTGCGCCGGTCACACCCAAGGGAAAGGCGCGTTTCGTGCCATCGGGAAGAGTCAGTTGAATTGTCTGATTGCCCATACTTCAAGTGAGGAAAGTTTCAGGTTGCGGGTCGTCCAGCGGCGCCAACCGATGGCCACACCTTACACTGCCCGGATATCCCAACGAGACCGGCCGCCATGGTGGGCGATACTGGAATCGAACCAGTGACCTCTTGCATGTCAAGCAAGCACTCTAACCATCTGAGCTAATCGCCCCGCCGTCATAAGTTGCATGATACCCTGTCCCCTGCCGTTGCGCAAGTCCTTTGGCAGAGGCTGGATGCCGGGGGGGATTAGAGGCCACGGGCCATTTCCAGGAAAGTTTCCGCCCGGTCGTAGTCTTCGCGAACCTGAACAATCAGGTCATCCAGCATCTGATCGTCAATGCGGAACTCTCCGACCGTTTCGGTGTCGAGGCAGGGAAGTACACGGGGCGCCTTCTGCGTGGCGGGATCCGCCGCATGCGCCAGATAGTCGGCGAAGTGCACGATTTTTGCGAGCAATCGGTGTTCCGGGTTATCGGTGGCAAGGTCATGATGATGCAGGATAGCCATCCGGAGGACCAGAGGAAGCTGCCAGCGTTCGGCCAGATACGCGCCGATCATTTCGTGTGTCACCCCGATGGCGTCGCGTTCCACGAGGCGGTCCTCGACGAAGCCGTAGTCCGGATGCGATCGGATTTTCGCCCGCTGGTCTGGCAAGTAACAGGCCAAAATGGTCTTGCCGATGTCATGGAGCAGCCCGGCGGAGAATCCCTCCTCGCAGGTCCGAATGACCCCGGCCGTGAACCGGGAACGCACAATCACCCGCGCGGCGGTCGCGGTCGCGAGGGAATGCCGCCACACAGTATCCTGATACTCGCGTTCAAACGGGGACCCGGCAAAAGCATCCACAATCACCGCGGAGAGCACCAGCGTGCGGAGCGCATCCATGCCCAGAATGACAATGGCCTGACGGATCGAAGCAACCGGCTGGTGAAGGCCATAGAAAGCCGAATTGACCATGCGGAGAACGCGTGCCGCGATTGCCTGGTCTTCGGAGACAATAGCCGCAATATCATAGGCCGAGGCGTTGGGATCGCTGATGACACGATTGATCTGAGAGAACACCAGCGGCGGGGTAGGGAGAGAATTGATGCCTTCAATTCGCGCCAGGATCCCGGTGCTATCGACGATTGTGGCAACGGATGCGACCATGTGTTCTTCTCGAATTGGCCGCAAAAGACGATTATGCTCAATGCCGGTCAGATCTTCCACTGGTCAAGGAGCCGGTCGACAATACCGGCAATGATGTCTTCGCGGCTGTACTTGCCGGCTTCGTAATTCTTCCTGACCTCGTCGACACGCGCCTGACGGACCGACCCATCTTCGGATGGCTTGACATCACCGGAGGCCATGAGATGTGCAGCGGTTTCCCTCAAGGCGTCGTTGTTGTGGATATCCATCTCTTCACCACGCTGATCCACCCGGGACGGCGCCACGTCTTGCCCATCGGGAGACGCTGACGACTGTGCCGGATCGGCTTCCCTTGACAGCGGAGATTTGGCCGGTTCCACATGCCGAGGCCTTTGGTTAGATTCCAGCCATGCCTGGCTTCCATCAATCCTCATGAGACCGTCGGACCTCCTATCTGGTTTATCGGCCGACCGAATGGGACATTATAGCGACGTCAGGGCGAAAAGTCTATGGCCGTGCGTCGAGATAGAGGGGACCATCTTCCTGAGGGGCCATGATTGCCAGCAGGCGTCGCCCATGACCCATTTGATCCAGCTCCCGCCGGTACTCGGCGCGCCTGGCCCGAGCGTGGGCGATGCATTCGGTGACAATTTCCTGTGAGCCAACAACCAGCGCGGTGATCTGGTCGAGACTGGCTTTAGCCTCGGGAGTCTTCACCCAGGAAGCGAATTCCGCAGGGGCCGACTGCCGCACTTCTATGAGACTGCTTTCGCTCTGTTCGATGCGCGATTTGATCTGGTCGATTTCGGTGAATAGATCGCAGATTCTGACATCCGCGTTAGACCGAAGCCATTCTCGCTGGCGGCCAATCAGCAGGTGCAATGTGCGGTAGAAGTCAACTTCCTGTGTCAGAATGTGAAGGAACCAGTCTTTGTCGAAGCGGGCGGCCGTCATTTGAGACTCCTTTCCGATGGGAAAAACAGGCATGGCCGCTCAGGCTTGGAAGCAGCATGTCTGTACCCCAGCAACCCCGGCGGTCTCCGTCAGGGGCCGTTCACCGGCGGTCGAACCGGTTCTCGTCTGCACGGCCAGCTGTTCCCAGCCGTCTTTCAGGGTGGTGAGAATCTGGATGCAATTCTCGGCAACTTCGATGTCGTGACGGGCATTGGCCACGGTGATTTGATCGATCAGGTAGGCATACAGGGAACCCAGTTTGTTGGAGAGATCACCCGCAGCGGGATTCAGCGTGCCATAGAGATGGGTGACGATGCGGCGGGCGCGGTCGAATTTCTGCCAACTGCGATCGTAGCGCTCGGCGCGAACAAGTTCGATGGCCTCGTACAGGTAGCGGGTGGCCCCTTGATAGAGCATGACAACCAGTTGGGCCTGGGACATTCCCATGATCTGCGTGCGCCGGTATTCGGCAAGCGTGTCTTTTGGTAGCATGGCGGCGTCTCTTCCTATTGGGAGGTGATGGTTCGCGTGTTGGCGGCAATCTGACCAAGCTGCTGACTGAGGAATGCTCCCTGGGCTTGAAATTGCGAAAGGGCTTGCTCCAGCGCGGTGAAGCGCTGGAAGAGTTTCTCGCGGCGGACTGCCAGTCGTTTTTCCTGATCGGCAATCTGCGTCTTGAGATCGTCAATCTGTGCCTGGATGCCCTTGGTGCGCCCCGCAATGGACCCGTCGGTCGAGCGGGTCATGGCATCGAGCGTTCGGCCGAGACGGGAGGCGAATCCACGCCGATAAGTGAGCGTCCCCGTACCGTCGGCAATGACGTCGGCGGCGGTCATCCGGACATCGACCGCCAGACCGGCCGTATCCCCGCTGTTCTTGTCACTTGTCAAGACACGCCCTGTGCCCGTTGCCGGACGGCCATTGATTGTGCCTGCGACATTGCTCCCGGCTGTGGCAAAGCCCCCCGACACAAAACCCAGATTATTGAAGGCACTGTTCGTGACCGTGTTGTCCACGGAGACACTGGACGAGGCGCCGTAGCTGCCCGAAGTGAAGCGCAGATGACCGGTCGTGCCGTCGCCAATCCACTCGACAGATACACCGCGGCTGCCGATCAGCGCATCCGCCTTTATCTTTTGCTGAATCTCCGAAACCAGTTCGGCGCTCGACGCGTAGGTCTTGGCGGCGAGGGCGATTTCACTGGAGCGGACACCATCGACGGTCAGTCGCAGTGTGTTATTTGATGTGGTCAGTGTCAGCGGAGAGGCCGCCGGATCGGTGATCGCGGCGCCATCCAGCATCATCTGGGTTGCGGCCTGAGTGATTTGGAATGTGTAGCCGGTCCTGGATTCGGCCGTCTTCGTCCCCGCGGAGAGAAACGAGATCAGCGGATTGGATGAGGTGCCGGAATCGACAAACAAGTTGCGCACGCCGTTCGGGTCGCTGGTGAGCTTGGACGACAGCGCGCTGGAATCGACCAGAGCGAGAAGACCGCTGTTTCCCGGACGAACGCCAATTGCACCCAGCATATTCAGCGACTTCGGCAGGCCATCGATGGCGCCACTGACCTGTGCCCGCAGATTCGCCTGGAGAGACAGGAGGAACTGGTCGCCCAAGAGCGAGCCGGCTTGCTGTGTGTCGGCGTTGTAGGAAAACTGCTTGTCGATGGCCCGCATGACCTCGTTATATTTGTCAATGACACCGGTGATGCTCGCTTTGATGGCTTCCTGATCGATGTTGGCGGTGATGATCACCGGGGTGATCGTCACGGCCTTCAACTTCAGCGAGATACCGCCGATGAGGTTGTCCAGTTGATTCGTTGCCGATGAGATCACAATCGGCGAACCGCCGCTGCTAGTGGAGCCCAGAGAGACTCTGGCGTCCGCAGCCTTCTGCAGGACCGGTGAGAAGGTCTGAACACGGAACTGATCCCCGGCGACCAGAGTGCCGGCTCCCAAAGTCAAAGTCAGCCCATCGGCGCCAGCGCCGGTCAGGGCCACCTCGCCGCCAGCCGTCGTGACAGAGATCGAACCGGAGTTGACGCCATCGGTCCAGTTCACGGTGATGGGACCGGATCCGACCGTCTGTGTGCCGCTGCCGGCGACGGTGAATGTGTATGTCTTGTTCTGCGATCCTGTGTAGGCGGCGGTGGGTCCGAGCGTTTTGGCCGAAGTCCCTTGCGGCGCACCCACGTTCTCGACCGCATCAAATGACGGAGTGGCGACGTTCGGAGCGACGCCGCCGGTCAGATTCGACGTGAGCGAGATGGTATTCTCCGCCCCCGTCGTGTTGGCGCTGAGAAGCAGGCGATAGGGATTCGCTGACGACCCGTCGTTGATGATGCTGGCGGTAATGCCCATGTTGGCGGCATTGATGGCATCTTTCAGATCGTTGAGTGTATTGTTCGAACTGCCGAGCGTCAGGGTCGTGGGGCTCGCCTTGCCGACGGCGATCTGAACCGTGCCCGTGCCAAGGAGAGTGGCCGCCGGATCGGCATAGCCTTGGGACGCGAGCTGGTGATTCGTCGCGAGGGCATCGATGGAAAGACTGTAGGTTCCCACGGCGACTTTGCCGGTCGTCTGGGCGGTGACCATCTTGTCGTCGGAGACGGACAGGGTGGCTGCGTCGAAGTTTGTCGCCCGATTCAATGCCGCAACACTGGAACCGAGGGCCACCATCAGCGCCGAGATGGAGTTGTAAGTCGTGAGCTGATTGGTCGCTTCGGTCTGACGCGCCGCGATGAGATCGACGGGGCGATGCTCGGCCTTCATGATTGCGTCGACGATGGCGGTCGTGTTCAGATTGGACGCCAAGCCTTCGATGGACTGCATACCCGGCATACTTGCCTCACTTCCCCGAAAAGGGGATCTTCGACTTCCCAGACGGAGCACAAACGACGTTGGGGGCGGTCCGTGTCAAACGACACGGAGCCGCCTCCCAGCGTAGTATTTCTTGTTCCCGACCTGATTCGGTCCTGTCAGGCAGTCTGATCAAAGACAACTCCCAAGAACTCCTCGATCCGTTGCCGCAGCTTGAGAATCTGGTCAGGTGGAACCTGTCGTATGACCTCGTTGGTGGCATGATCCACCAGTGAGATGACGAGGTCACCGGTGTCTTTGTCGATGCGGTAGCGCACATCAACATGGGCCTGCTTGAAGACCTCGTTGAGCGCGGCCACCGTTTGACCGACCTCCTCGGTGAACAGCGGTTCCGATGCCGAATCCCGGGGTGGCCGATCGGTCGTACCAGTCTCTGCAAGAGACCGGTTGGCGGCGCCCAGCGCGAGCCGGTCGACTGGCCCGTCCTGTCTCCGCCCCGTCGATCCCACCGTTACCGGCGCATTTTCGACGACGACCGCTGGTATGAAAAGATCATAGTTCATGATCGGTCACTCCCCTTCCGTTCCCCCCTTCAACTTGGCGGTCCCGCCCCACACTGAGTGCGGGGCGGGACGCGATCCAAGGGTTACTTGAAGAGCGACAGAACGACTTGCGGAACCTGGTTGGCCTGGGCCAGCATCGCCGTGCCTGCCTGCAACAGAATCTGGCTCTTGACGAACTCCGACATCTGCTGCGCCATGTCCGTGTCGCGGATCTGCGACTCGGCCGCGGTGAGGTTCTGCGACGCGATCCGCAGGTTGGTCAGGTTCGATTCCAACGTGTTCTTCTGGAACGATCCCAGAGTACCGCGAGCGGTGGAAACCTCGTTCATCGCCGCATCGACGATCGATTGCGCGTCCTGCGCGCCTTGAACGGTCGTTACATCGATCTTCGACAGACTGGTGAACATATTTCCGCTCAGACCCTTGCCCAGGGCAGAGGATGTCATGTTCTGCAGGGCGATCTTGGTGGTCTGCCCGACGTTGGCGCCGATCTGGAAGACCAGCGACTGATCGGTATCGGAAATCGTCTCTGATCCGCCACCCGACGTGAGGGCGTAGTTGACCTTCAGCGACTCCGTGCGGGAGGCGTTGTAGACCAGCGATTCCACGCCGGCGGTCACCGAGGTCGAAGGACCGGCATCGAGGCGGACAGCAAACTTGGCCGCCTTGGCATCGAGCAGCAGGCTGCCTACGTTGATGCCGTTGGCGGCCGTGTTCAATGTCAGGTCGATCGTCCCGCGGCCCGTCGCGCCGACGGCCTTGTTGCCGATCGTCACATCGGTCGTTGACGCATATTTCACCGAAGTGATCGACGTAGTGAAGCCATCGAAGGAGACGAGTGAATCGGTCCCGGCGATGTCGACGCTGTCAGCCGTACCCATACCGAGCGCATTCTCCGCATCCTGTGTGACGGTGCCATTCGACAGGACCTTGATCATGTAGGTGGAACCTTCGTCCGCGGTGACCATCTGGATCTTATCAGTCCCCGAAGCGGACGCGATCACGTTGTTGACCGATCCGGTCGCCACGCTGCCAAAGCCGACCTTCAGCGCGCGATTGAACTCAGTCACCAGA
>JAVHPP010000166.1:0-6484 GCA_036170655.1 Candidatus Zixiibacteriota bacterium
TCATGCAGCATTTGGCTCCCATTGGCAAAGTCTACCAGGCCGGGACACTCTCGGGCAATCCGGTTGCTATGGCCGCAGGACTGGCGACACTGGAGGTCATCGAATCGGAAAACGTCTATGAACGTTTAGAAACAGCAGGCGCCGAGTTTGAAAATGACCTGCGCTCCCGTGTCAACTTGGCCTCACTGGGCGCAGCCCTGACCCGTATTGGCTCTATCTTCTGGCTGTATCTTGGATCCGCCGAGTCGCCGACCGACCCCGCTGCATTAGTGAAGGCATCGGCCGAACGTTACCGTTACCTGTTCCACTTTGCCCTGGATCGTGGTATCTATCTGGCGCCGTCGGCCTATGAAGTCGGTTTCCTGGGGCTGGCGCACGATCGGGGATCGCTTCGGATGGCGGCAGAAATCCTCGCCGAAGGACTTTGTTCGCTCCCCACCGGCAGACCCCAGACGGGACTCGCGTGAATCGGAAAACCACCACACAGACGCGGCGGATTGCGGCCATCTTCTGGGTGATGACCGCGCTTTTTGTCGCGCAGATGGGCTGGTGGATTATCTTCCAGATCTCCCATGTCGCCGGCGATATCAGCGTGCTGGAGCGCTCTCTTGAATTGCAACGCTACCGGGCGCTGGAGGGCTGGCGACAACATGCGGGCAGATTGGAAGACTCGCTGCGGGTGGCCTGGGTACGAATCCCGTCCGCGGCGTTCAACGAATCACTGCTTGACGCAATGCCCGCTTGGTCGGAGGCCGAAGTCGAAACTCCAGAGGGGCGCCGCGTAGTGCCCAAGCATGACAGCGCCGAAGCCATCATCGGCCGATTGGAGATTCCGTTGGCCGACGGCAAGGCGATCATCGTCATGGGTCCCCGGATCGTGGCGGATTGGATTACGCGGGAGTTCCCGCAGGTGCGTTACCGGCCTGTGCTGCGTTCGGTACGCCCGCTCGATGCGGCCCTGACCATCGATCAGTTGACCATCGATCCGGTGGCCGAACAGCGGGTTCTCGACGGCCGCAAGAAACGCGTGCGCATGTTTGTCTGGGAGGGCAGCTTCTTCATCGTTCTGATTGTGCTCGGCGCCGTCGCGATTCACCGGGCGCTGCGTCAGAGCGTCGAGTTTGAACGCCGTCAGCAGAATTTTCTCGCTGCTGTGACCCATGAGCTCAAATCGCCCCTGGCATCGATCCGTCTGTTCTCGGAGACCGTCAGCGCGCGCGAGCTGAGCGACGCCAAGCGCCGCGAGTTTATGGACAAGATCACCGGCGATGCCATTCGCTTGGAGGAAATGGTCGACGACGTTCTCGATGCCGCGGTTCTGTCGCGTCAGTCTTACCACCCACAGTTGGTGACTACCAATCTTTCGGTTGATCTGCACGCCTACACCGAGTTGTATCGCGCCCGCGCCGAGCGTGCTGGGCTGCGCTGGGAAACGGCCATTCGGCCGGATGTCATGGTCCGGACCGACTATCGCCACATGCGGCGGGCCATCGGGGCCGTCCTCGACAACGCTATCAAGTACACGCAACACGCGGGCACCGGCAAGATTGTACGCATCGGCCTGACTACGGCTCCGGCCGAAGCGATCATCGCCGTGACCGACGAGGGGATCGGACTTTCACCGGCTGATCAGAGACACGTCTTCGAACGGTTCTTCCGTTCGGGCGATGAACTCACCCGTCGTGTCACCGGTTCCGGTCTCGGTCTCTATCTGGCCCGTGAAATCATCGAGGCCCACGGCGGCCGCATCCTGTTGACTTCCAAGGGGCAGGGGAGAGGCGCGGTTGTGGAGATTCGCTTGCCCCTCCATCAGGAGACAGACGCGAAAGCATAGTTATGGACCGAACGATTCTCATCGTGGAAGATGAAGAGAACATCGCCGAGGGCCTCCAGCTCAATCTGGAAATGGAGGGGTATCGGACGATCATCGCCGCCGACGGCCATGCGGCGTTGGACGTCTATCATACGACCCCCGTCGATCTCATTCTCCTCGACGTGATGTTGCCGGGGATCTCCGGCTACGATGTCTGCCGCGAAATCCGCCGCGAAGCAGGGCGGGTGCCGATCCTTTTCCTCACGGCGCGCGGCGAGGAGGATGATCGTGTGCTCGGGCTGGAACTCGGCGGCGACGATTACCTGGCGAAGCCATTCTCACTGAAAGAACTCCTGCTGCGGATCAAAGCCATCTTCCGCCGTCAGGCATGGTTCACGACGTCCGAGCGCACACCGGACGAATATCGCTTCGGTGTCAATACCATCAACTTCAAGACCTATACCGGCTCCGGGCCGCGTGGTGCGGTGACGCTCACCCGCAAAGAATGCATGATGCTCAAGTTCTTCGCCGAGCACACCGGCGAAGTCATCGCCCGCGATGTGCTCCTCGATGGTGTGTGGGGATACAACGCGTATCCGTCCACACGTACCATCGACAATTTCATTCTGCATTTGCGCAAACACTTCGAGGACGATCCGGCCCACCCCCGGATCTTTCTCACTGTCTTCGGCGCCGGTTACAAGTTCGTGCCTCCTCAAACACCGAAGGCCACATGACAGACACGACGAAGCGCGACTTTATCGAAGCCTGCTACGGGCGTCCTGTGCAACGTCGCCCGATCTGGATTATGCGCCAGGCCGGTCGTTACCAGACCTCGTACCGGGCCGTCCGTGAACGTTACTCTTTCGATGATGTCTGCCGCATCCCCGAAGTCGCCTGCCAGGTGACGCTCCAGCCGGTCAGAGAATTCGACCTCGATGCCGCCATCATCTTTTCCGACATTCTGGTTGTTTTTCCGCCGATGGGTTTGCCGGTCACCTTCGGCGATGGCGGTCCGAAGATCACCAGCCCGATTCGCAGTGCCGCTCAAGTGACGGAGTTGAAACCGCTGGATCCCTTCGGCGGCACGGGCTTTGTGATGGAGGCGATCCGGCAGACACGGCGGGCGCTGCCGGAGAAAATTCCGTTGATCGGCTTCTCCGGCGCGCCTTTTACATTGGCCTGCTATGCGATCGAGGGTGCGACGTCCCGCGAGTTCACGGTGGCGCGCGAATTTTTCTTCCGCGAACCCGCCGCGGCCCGTCAACTGATGGAGCACATCACAAAAGGGGTCAGCGATTATCTCAATGCCCAGATCGATGCCGGCGCAGACGCGATCCAGATTTTCGATTCTTGGGGCGGGGTCCTGGCCACCGAGGACTACAGACGATGGGTGCTGCCGCACATGCAGTCCCTTGTCGCCTCGATTCGAAGGCCTCATGTTCCAGTAATACTTTACCTCAACGGAACGTCGCATCTCATTGATGTATTGAGCGATACGGGGTGCGATGTGCTGAGTGTCGATGGACGGACAAGCATGGAGACCGCGGCCAGACAAAGCGAATCGCAGTCGGCGATCCAAGGCAATCTCGACCCGGTGGCCCTCTATGCCTCAGCCGGGGAGATCCGCAGACGGGCGACGGCGATCATGGATCAAATGGACAGGACCGGCAAGGGGCACGTCTTTAACCTCGGTCATGGCATCCTGCCGACCACGTCCGAGGAAAGTCTCCGCGTCCTGGTCGACGCTGTCCATTCGCGATCTCCCCAGCCCGTATCTTGCAGCACTGGTGTTCCTTTGGCGGATCGAAGGCAGTAATTTGGAGTGCGCAGATTGACTGCGCTTTCGTCGGCAGGATGGGTTGAGATGAACACAGCCACGGTCAGCAATTACTTCGCAGTGCCCGCATCATTGTTGCGGAAGTACGACCGTCCCGGGCCACGCTACACTTCGTACCCAACCGTACCCGTCTGGACCGAGCGCTTTCAGGCGGCCGACTACGAACGCCATCTTTCTTGTTTCGCGGCCAGCGACCGGCCCGTCTCTGTTTATGTGCACATTCCGTTCTGCGAAGAGCGCTGCACCTACTGCGGCTGCAATGTTGTGATTGCGCAGAGGCAGGAGACCGTTCTGCGCTACCTCGCGTATCTCTTCCGCGAGATCGACCGGGTCAAAACCCATCTGGGCGCACGGCGCCGCCTGCTGCAACTCCACTGGGGCG
Source organism: Candidatus Zixiibacteriota bacterium (assembly GCA_036170655.1). Classification (GTDB taxonomy): domain Bacteria; phylum Zixibacteria; class MSB-5A5; order WJJR01; family WJJR01; genus JACRMA01. The sequence goes on from JAVHPP010000166.1 coordinate 4,036, forward strand.
GGGGGACGCCCACGTTCCTGACCATTCCGCAGATCGATGAACTTTGGAACAAACTGAACGACGCGTTTGACTTCGATCCCAAAGCCGAGATTGGCATCGAAGTGGACCCCCGCGTGACCACGGCCGAACAGTTGCGTCATCTGCGACGGCTCGGCTTCAACCGTCTCTCAATGGGCGTGCAGGATCTTACTCCTGCTGTGCAGGATGCCATCGGACGCGGTCAGACGGTGGCGCAGACTCAAGCCACCTACAGGCTGGGGCGTGAACTGGGATTCTACGGAGTCAATATGGATCTGGTCTTCGGATTGCCGCGCCAGACTGTTGAGGACTTTCGCCGTTCGATTCAGCAGGTGGTTGCTTGGCGTCCCGATCGCTTGGCGGTCTACTCGTATGCCCATGTCCCTTGGGTGAAGCCGCACCAGATGCAGATCAACGAGGCCGATCTTCCCACCGGTCCCGACAAGTTTGCCCTGTTCGCCACCGCCATCGAGCAGCTTCTCGGAGCAGGCTATCTCCCCATTGGTATGGATCATTTTGCGCTCCCGGAAGATGAACTGTCGCACGGACTTGAGAATGGCCACCTGCACCGTAACTTTATGGGGTACACGGTCTCTCTATCGCGTGATATGATCGGTCTCGGTGTCTCCTCGATTGGCGAGATCGGCGGCTGCTACACCCAGAACGACTCGCGTCTCGGAGGGTACTACAGGCGTATTGACGAACAGGGCTTCGGCGTGTATCGCGGCTGGTCGCTGACCCGTGACGACGAAATCCGTCACGAGGCGATCCTCTCGATCATGTGCCGCATGCGCCTGGATTTCACCGACTTGAGCCGACGGTTTGGGATTGCGGCCGAATCGTACTTTGCTGATGAGTTGTCGCTGCTTACGGAGTTCACCAGCGACGGTCTGCTGGAACGCAACGGGCAGGGGTTCGTCGTGACGCCCATGGGGCGTCATTTCGTGCGCAACATCGCCATGGTTTTTGATGCCTATCTGCCCAAGCTCACCGAGTCAGCCACGGCGCAGAAACCGATCTTTTCGCGCACCGTCTGATTTTCCCGAAACATCATGGAAACCAAAGACGGTCTGATTATTGGCGGCGGTATCTCCGGCCTTGCACTCGCGCACTGGCTGGACTTGGACAAGAACCCCGGTTCGTGGGAATTGTGGGAGGCATCCGACCGTCTGGGCGGTACGATCGGCACCGACCGCGCCGACGGGTACTCAGTGGATTGGGGCCCCAACGGTTTTCTGGACCGGGAGCCGCTCACCCTGCAACTTGTCGATGAGATTGGGCTCCGCGACGCGCTGGAACCAGCCAATGACACGAGCGAGAATCGCTTCATCGTCAAGAACGGACAACTGCATCCGGTGCCTCTCTCGCCATTGCGTATTCTGCGCACCGGACTTCTGAGTCCCACAGAGAAGCTGCGCATCTTCGGCGAACCGTTCATCCGAGCGCGCCGTGATGACGCCGACGAGTCGGTCTTTGACTTCGCCGCACGTCGCATCGGGCGCGGCGCCGCCGAGACATTTGTCGATCCAATGGTCTCCGGCATCTTCGGCGGTGTGGCAAAGGACCTGTCGCTGCCTTCGTGTTTCCCCATCATGCGCGAGATGGAAGTGAAGTACGGCGGTCTCGTGCGCGCCATGATCGCCAAAATGCGCGAGAAGAAACGTGCCCAGCGCGCCACGGGCGTGACCGCGAAGAAAGCCGGCAGCGCCGCCGGACCCGGCGGACGGCTGACCTCGTTTCGCACCGGCCTCGATGTGCTGACCACGCGCATGGGGGAGAGACTCAAGTCGGTCGCGCGAACCTCACGCCCGGTTGAGAAAATCACACGAATCGGCGACACATGGGAAGTCGCGGTGCACGGTTCGTCGCCGATGCGTTTCCGCCGTGTCATTGTTGCCTGCCCCGCTTTCGCTGCGGCCCGCATGTTGCGCGATCAAGATCGCGAACTGGCTGCCGCGCTCGATTCGATCCCCTATGCCCCGATCGTCGTGGTGGCGACCGGCCATCGGCGAGAGGACGTCACCCATAGTTTGCGGGGCTTCGGTTTTCTGATCCCGCGCACCCAGAAACTGCGCAGCCTGGGCTCGATCTGGACGTCCTCGATCTTCGCCGTCCGCGCCCCGAATGGCCATGTCCAATTCCGCACGATGCTCGGTGGCGCAGGCGATCCATCGGTCTTGGAATTGACCGACGACCAACTCTGGCAGACTATTCAAAGCGAGCTTGATCCCCTGATCGGCATCAAGACCGCCCCGGTCTTCATGCGTGTCTATCGCTGGGAGCGCGGCATCCCTCAATACACTCTTGGTCATCGCGAACGCCGCGCCCGAATCGAGGATCTCGCTTCACATCACCCAGGTCTATCTTTCGTAGGGAACGCCTTTTACGGCGTTGGTCTCAACGATTGCGTGAAGATGGCCCATCGCCTTGC